>JBILSK010000221.1:0-4577 GCA_044372165.1 Burkholderiaceae bacterium
GCGTGACCTGTCGGGCAAGCTGGCCTGCAAGCGAGCGCTGCAGATCGAGACTGGCCTGCAGCGCAGCGATGATGCGCCGCTGATGGCCGTGGTCAGTCGGCTGTCGCATCAGAAGGGGCTTGATCTGCTGCTGTCCTGCGCGCCGCACTGGCTGCAGGCCGGCGGGCAGATCGCGCTGCTGGGCAGCGGTGACGGCACCCTTGAGGCCGACTGGATGCAGGCCGCTCGCGAACATCCCGATCGTATTTCGGTGCACATCGGCTATGACGAACCCCGCGCGCACCGCGTGGTGGCTGGTGCCGACCTGATCGGCGTGCCTTCCCGATTCGAGCCCTGCGGCCTCACGCAGCTCTATGGCCTGCGCTATGGCACGCTGCCGCTGGTGCATCGCGTCGGCGGTCTCGCCGACACCGTGGTCGACGCCGACGACGCCGCGATCAAGGCTGACCGGGCAACCGGCTTCGGGTTCACGGGGGCGCACCAGGACGCGTTGATCGATGCCATGAATCGGGCGCTGGCCCTATGGCCCAAGCGTCCCACCTGGGAACGGGTGATGCGTCGCGCGATGGCTCAGGAAAGCTCCTGGATCGAACCCGCCACCCGTTACGGCGAGTTGTACGCGGCACTGGCCCAGGAAGCGCTTCCCGCAATGAGATAGACTTTTTTTCGGCCCATCGCTCGCAGGACACCATGACGTTGCAGACACCGCCCTCCGGGTCGGGCAAGACTCCGATCGACCCCGCCTCGGGCGAGCTGCCTGGCGAGCTGCCCGGCAACGCCAGGCCAGCCCGCCATTCCTTGTTGGCGGCGGCAACGGCCGCTGCCCACACCTTCGAGGGCCTCAAGCCCCCGCCGCTGCCGCAGCGCTGGGTGCCCTGGGTGGTCTCTTTGCTCATTCTCGGCGCACTGGGGGCCGCCCTCACCTTCTGGCAACCCGGGCCGCCTCGCAAGCTGGTGATGTCCACCGGCCAGCCCAATGGCGGCTATGCGGCCTTTGGCGCCCAGTACAAGGCGGCGCTCGCCAAGAACGGCATCGAACTCGAACTGCGGGTTTCCGATGGCGCGGTCGACAACCTGCAGCGACTGGTCGACCCGACATCCGGGGTGGACGTCGCCCTGTTCCAGGGCGGCCTGCCGCAGATTCCGGGCTCGGAGAACCTGATGTCCCTGGGGCACATGTTCTACGAACCGATCTGGCTGTTCACCAACGGCCCCAAGCCACTCACCGATCTGCGCGGTCTGCGCGGCAAGCGCATCGCGGTCGGTGCGCAAGGCAGCGGCACCAATGTCTCGGCGATGAAGCTGCTGCAGACCTACGGCATGGATCAGGCGCCCACCGAGCTCTACGAATACACCGGCAGCGTGGCCGCCGACGCCCTGCGCAACGAGATGGTCGATGCTGCCTTCTTCGTCGCCTCGCCGCAGGCGCCCCTCATCGTCGAGCTGCTGAGCGACGCCAAGATCCACCTCACCAGCTTCGTCCGTGCCGAGGCCCTGGCGCGGCATGCGCCCCACCTGACCCGGATCACGATGCCGGCCGGCGTGGTGGTACCGGCCAAGGACCTGCCGCCGCATGATGCGACCTTGCTGGCCACGACCGCCCTGCTGCTGGCCCGCAAGGACCTGCACCCGGTGCTGATCGACCTGCTGATCGAAGCCGCCAAGGAGGTTCACGGCCAAGGCTCGGTCCTGTCGCGTCCGGGCGAATTTCCCAATGCCAACCCCAGTGCCTTTGCGCTGTCCCAGGAAGCCGAACGTTTCTACAAGGAAGGCCCGGGCCTGTTCAGACGCTATCTGCCCCTGGCCCATGCGATCTGGGCGCAGCGACTGCTGTTCATCGCGCTGCCGGCACTGGCCATCCTGGGCCCCATCCTGCACTTCGCGCCCATCGTCTGGCGCTGGCACATGCGCCGGCGCATCTATCGCTGGTATGGCGAGTTGCGCGCAATCGAGGACGCCGTGGTCTCCAACCGGGGCAATGTGAAGGAGCAGATGCGCCGCCTGTACTTCATCGACCGGCAATTGCAGCACATGGGCACGCCGCTGGCCTTCACCTCCGACCTGTACTCGCTGCGCGCCCACCTGCATTTCGTGCATGACCTGCTCGAGGAGCGGATCGGCGAGATGAGTCGCCAGCGCCTGTCGGCGAGCATGTGATGGCGCAAGAGCCAGATCGACGCGACTCGACCACCCGAACCGTGATGATGGTGGCGGTCGGCGCGCTGGGCGGGTTGCTGCTGGCAGGCTACGTCGCGTGGCGCAATCTGCCCTCGCTCGAATGGCGTCACATGAGCTTCAGCCTCTCGGCCGCGCCTCTGCCGCCGGCCGAGGTGACCGGGCGTACGCAGGCGCGCCTGTATGCCGATGCACTCGCCCGACGCATCGAGATCGCTGCCGACCCGATGGCCGTGCGGGCCACCGACCCGGCGGTGAAAGCGGCGTGCGTGCGCTGGAAGCTGGGCGTTCTGGAGACCGCGCAGGCCGCCGCCCTGCGCCCCAGCGCGCAGCTGGCGGTGGTCGACCTGTGGGTGCTCAGCGTGCAACTGGCTGCCTTCGTCGAGTCGCGCGAAGGCCGTGCCGCGTTCGGTGCCGAGCAGGCCGCGGCGCGCGCCGCGACCGCATCGCTTGTGCAGGACGCCGAGGCGTTCGCAGCGCGAGTGCTCGATGCCCGCAGCCTGGCCGCGTACCGGCCGCTGGTCACCGAGTGGGCCGATCGACACCCGGTTCGCACGCCCGACATGCAACGCCCCTCGATCGCCCTGGATTGGCTGAACGCGGCCCATCCCCTGGACGGCGTGCCACGCACCTTCGGTTCGCTGTCAGATGTCGCCGCCGAAACCTTCGCCCATGCCTCCACCCGCCTGGTACGTCTGCCACGCACCCTGCAGTGGCGCAGCGAGGCCTCGCTGATTGAAAATCAGGCGCGTCTGGACGAAGTGCGCTCGGTGATGGAGCAGACCGTGCAGGATGTGAACCGCGACGGTGTGCAGGGACTGAGCGTCTCGCGCCTGGGGGTGACCGCCGGACGCATCGCCGCGGCATTCGGCATCCCGACCGGCCAGCACGTGGGCGCGCTGATGGTCGACACCCTCAAGGTGATCGGTGTGCTGCTGCTGGCCGTGACCGCCGTGGGGTTCGGGCTGGGATGGGCCGGCGCACACTGGATGGTGCGGCGACGCACCGAACGGGCAGTCGACTAGCTCGATTGACCCGCTCAGTCGATCCAGAGCGCGAGCAGAAACACCCCCACCATCACGAAGGTAAGCACCACCTTGGAGATCGTGCCGATCATCAGGCCGACCCAGGTGGAGATTCCGACATGCGCGGCGCGCGCGGCATTGCGGTCGGCCAGGTACTCGCCGATGGCCGCGCCCACCAGCGGCAGAAAGAGCAGCCCGATGAAGCCGCCGAAGATGCCCAGGATCGTGCCGAGCGCCGCACCGATCACGGCCAGGCGACTGGCGCCTGCCCGCTTGGCACCCAGCATGGCCGCGACGTAGTCAGCCCCCCAGGCGACCAGCATCAGCAGTCCGCACAGGATCACCACCGTCATCGTGACGCGCTGGAAGTCGTCGATCCACGCTGCCAGCAGGATGCCGGCAAAGACGAAGACCACGCCGGGCAACGCGGGCAACAGGGTGCCGGCGATCCCGGTGAGAATGAGCACAGCCGCCAGAATCCAGAGTGCAATCGTCATGCCGGCATACCTGCAAGAACAGAGGGGCGCTCAGGCGATGCGCGAGAAGGACAGCGCCAGCTGCCCCAGCCCACCGTAGTCGGCCACGAAATGGTTGCCGGGGGCGATCGGTGCCGGCGTGATGCAGGTGCCGGTGGTGACGATGTCGCCCGCCTGCAGACCGGGACCGAACTGGCGCAGCTCGTTGGCCAGCCAGGCAAGCGCCACGCGCGGGTCGCCCAGCACTGCACCGCCCGTGCCCTGCGCCACCACGCGCCCGCCGATCAGCGCGCTGACCGCGTGCGAAGACAGGTCGAGTGCGCGCCAGTCATCGGCCACCGGTGGGCCCACCACCAGCCAGCTCGCGCAGGCGTTGTCGGCGATCAGGTGTAGTGCGCCTACCCGTGCGAAATCCACGTAACGCGAATCCGGGATCTCCACCGAGAGATGCAGGGTGGCCACCGCGGCCATCACCTCGTCCAGGGCATAGGGCGTGTCACGCATCGGCAGCGGCTGAGCCATGCGAAAGGCGAATTCCACCTCGGCCACCCGCATCGAATTGCCGGTGAGCGGAATCACGGCCTGCGGTTCGAGCACGCGATCGCGCAGCAACCGACCGGCCAGCGGGCCGTCCACACCGATGTGCGCCTGCCCGGCGGCACCCGTGGCGGCAATCTTCCAGCCCACCACCGGTTGCCCGGACAGCCTCGCCAGGGCGGCCTGCACGGCATAGGCCTCGGCGCGGTCGGTGGGCCGACAGTCGGAGGGAAGGCGATCGAGCCGGTTCAGGCCGATCGAGTGTTGCCACAGCACTCGTGCGGCACGTTCGCATACGTCGGGACTCATTCGAGGATGGTAGCCTTGATCCGGATCCGATCGCCAAAAAGCCGGACAACACATC
>JBILSK010000007.1:0-14519 GCA_044372165.1 Burkholderiaceae bacterium
CCACCCAACGAGAAGGTCGGCGTGCTGGTGCTGGGCCTCTCAGGCTTTCTGGCGCTGTTCTGGTGGGTGTTCGGTGAACGGCGTCGCTTCAAGGGAACGCCCGCTGCATTGAGCGGGCGTCCGAGGCAGGGTGCGGACCTGGCCTGAGGCCCTGCCGGTGACCCTGTGACACGGCCCGGGGTCAGGCCTTGCGCTTGAGACGGCGGATCAGGCTGGAGGTGTCCCAGCGCGCGCCGCCCATCTTCTGCACATCGCCATAGAACTGGTCGACCAGCGCGGTCACCGGCAGCGAGGCTCCATTGCGGCGGGACTCTGCAAGGCACAGGCCCAGGTCCTTGCGCATCCAGTCGACGGCGAAGCCGAACTCGAACTGGTCATCCACCATGGTCTTGCCGCGGTTGTCCATCTGCCAGGACTGCGCGGCACCCTTGCCGATCACCTCCAGGACCAGCTTCATGTCCAGCCCGGCCGACTGGCCGAAGTGGATCGCCTCCGACAGTCCCTGGACCACCCCGGCGATGCAGATCTGGTTGACCATCTTGGCGAGCTGCCCGGCACCCGGTGCGCCGATCAATGTGAAGGCTTTCGAAAAGGCCATGGCTACAGGCTTGGCGCGCTCGAAAGCGGCCGATTCGCCGCCGCACATGACGGTGAGCTGGCCATTGACCGCGCCAGCCTGGCCGCCCGAGACCGGTGCGTCGATGAAATCCAGGCCCAACGTGCGCGCCTGCGCGAACAGCTCGCGAGCAACCTCGGCCGAGGCCGTGGTGTGATCGACGAACAGCGCCCCCTTGGCCATGCCGGCAAAGGCGCCATCGGGGCCCAGCACGACGCTGCGCAGGTCGTCGTCGTTGCCCACGCAGGCAAAGACGATCTGGGCGCCGGCTGCGGCTTCCCGTGGCGTGGCTGCAGCGCGACCGCCGTATTCCTTCGCCCAGGCCTGGGCTTTCTCCGTGCTGCGGTTGTAGACCGTCACCGCGTGCCCGGCGCGGGCGAGGTGACCGGCCATGGGGGCGCCCATGACGCCCATGCCCAGAAAGGCCACGGTATGCGGCGTGACAGGGTCGTAGCTGCGAGTGCTCATGACGCTTTCCTTGTTCGGGTCGTTGAGTCGGGCAGTGATGAATCAGAACGCTGCGGCATGGCCGTCGCGACGGCTGTCGCTTGCGGCCACGTAACCATCCTCGATCGAATCGCTCAGGCGCCAGATGAACTGGCCCGAGCCGAAGTCCATGTAGGGGTCGGTCACGGGCGCCAGGTTGTGGCCCATGGCCCGCAGGGCCTCGACCACCTCCGGGGACATCGTCGATTCGACATCCAGATCCAGGCCCTTGTTGACCTTCCAGCGCGGCGCATCGCAGGCTGCCTGCGGGTTCTGGCCGTAGTCGAGCATCCTCACCAGGGTCTGCATGTGGCCTTGCGGCTGCATGTTGCCCCCCATCACGCCGAAGCTCATCTGGGGCTGGCCATCGCGGGTCAGGAAAGCCGGGATGATGGTCTGGAAGGGACGCTTGCGCGGCGCGACGACGTTCACATGCGAGGGGTCGAGCGAGAAGCAGTGGCCGCGGTTCTGCAGCGACACGCCGGTGCCGGGGACCACCACGCCAGACCCGAAGCCCATGTAGTTGGACTGGATGAAGCTCACCATCATGCCCTGCTCGTCGGCCGCAGTCAGGTAGATGGTGCCGCCCGCCGGCGGTGTGCCGTGCTTGAAATCGGTGGCGCGGTCATGTCGGATGAGCTTGGCGCGCTCGGCGAGATAAGCCGGGTCAAGCAGCTGATCGGGGCTGTGCTTCATGTGGCGGATATCGGCCACATGCTGGTAGACGTCGGCGAAGGCGCACTTCATGGCCTCGATCTGCAGGTGTCGGCTTTGCGCTGAATCGGGGTGCAGGGTGGAGAGGTCGAAGTGCTTGAGGATGCCCAGCGCCATCAGCGCCGCAATGCCTTGCCCATTGGGCGGGATCTCGTGCAGTCGGTGGCCGTGGTAATCCATGCCGATGGTGCCCACCCAGTCCGGCCGGTACTCGGCGAGGTCGGCCAATGTCATGGCGCCCCCGTTGGCCTGCGAATGCGCCACCAGCTTGGCTGCTGTCTCGCCTTCGTAGAAATCACGACCCTTGGTGGCTGCGATCCGGCGCAGCGTGGCGGCGGCCGAGGGATGAACGAAGCGCTCGCCGATGGCCGGTGCACGTCCACGGGGCAGGAAATGCTCGGCAAAGCCGGGCTGGTCCTTGAGGATGTCGACATGGGCCTGCCATTTGCGATGCACGATCGTCGAGACGATGTAGCCGCGCTCGGCGTACTCGATGGCAGGTTGCAGACAGGCTTCAAAGGGCAGTTTGCCGAACTTCTCGTGCAGGGCCACCCAGCCGGCCACTGCACCCGGTACGGTCACCGAGTCCCAACCTCGCATGGGAAAAGCGCCTGCGTGCTTGCGCGCGTAGTACGCGGTGTCCCATGCGGCAGGCGACCAACCCGATGCGTTCAGGCCGTGCAGTTGCTTGCCGTCCCACAGGATCGCGAAGGCATCCGACCCCAGGCCGTTGGAGACAGGTTCGGTCAAGGCGATGGTCGAGGCTGCCGCAATGATGGCGTCAACTGCGTTGCCGCCCGCTGCCAGCATGCGCAAACCGGCCTGTGCAGCCAGCGGCTGCGAGGTGGCCACCACATTGCGGGCGAACACCGGCGTGCGAATCGTGGGGTAGGGATTGTTCCAGTCGAACGAGGTCATGGCAGGGCGATCCGTAGAGTCGAAGTTGAGACGGGTGCGTTCAGGGGCCGGGAGTGACCGGCGGTGTGGGGGCGTTCAGCAGCCGAGTTGATCGGCCAGATCGTCAATGCCCCGGGTCATCAGGTCAAAACGTTCGCCCGGGTCAGGCACGTCGCCGCGCTGATCCGGGCCGTATTCCAGGGGCCGATCGATGTACGCGGTGCGCAGGCCGCACGCGGCCGCCGCTCTGAGGTCGGTTGCATGCGCGGCGCACAGCATGACCTGATGGGGTTTCAGGTCGAAGCACTCGGCCACGCCCAGATACGAACGAGGATCGGGCTTGTAGGCGTGAAAGACTTCGGCTGACAGGATGCAGTCCCAGGGCAGGGCCGCGCGCTTGGCCATGTGGGTCAGCAGCGCGATGTTGCCGTTGGACAGTGGCGTCACGACGAAGCGGGTCTTGAGACGCGACAGGCCGGCGACCGAGTCGGCCCAGGCGTCCAGTCTGTGCCAGGCGCGATTGAGCTCGTCCTTGGCGGCTTCGCTCAGACGTCCACCGGCGCCGAACTTCTCCAGCACGGCATCCAGGTTTTCGCGATGCAGGGTATCGAGCTTGATCCAGGCGCGACGGCCTTCACGCACCTCTCGCATCGAGGGGATGTAGCGCTTGCGCCAGGCGTCCGCGAACAGTCCGCCGTCCAGGCCCAGGCCGAGCGATTCGACTTCACGCGCAACGGATGTGCGCCAATCGACGACGGTGCCGAATACATCGAAAGCAAGCAGGCGCACGTCGGCGATCGGACTCATCGGTGTCTCCATCATGAAAAAGGGCCGGCGTGCTTGCGCAGGCCGGCCCCGGATTCTAAGCGATCGGTCAGTCGTCGCCAGCGAACGCTTCTTCGCGTTTGCGGGAGATCGCCGGCAGGAACACGATCACCAGCAGGATGATTGCGATCACCAGCAGCGTGGCCGACAGCGGACGGGTGAAGAAGACCGTCCAGTCACCCCGCGAGATGGTCATCGCCCGCCGCAGGTACTCCTCCATCAGCTTGCCCAGCACGAAGCCCAGCAGCATCGGGGCCGGTTCGCAGTCAAGCTTCTTGAAGATGTAGCCGAGGATCGCGAACGGGATCGTCATGAACACGTCGAAGACGTTGTTGTTGATCGAGTACGCGCCGATGCAGCAGAACAGCAGGATGGCCGGGTACATGATGCGGTAGGGCACCGACAGCAGCTTGACCCACATGCCCACCAGCGGCAGGTTCAGGATCACCAGCATCAGGTTGCCGATCCACATCGAGACGATCAGACCCCAGAACAGCTTGGGATTGCTGGTCATCACCTGGGGGCCAGGCTGGATGTTGTGGATCATCATCGCCGCGACCATCAGCGCCATCACTGGCGTGGTCGGGATGCCCAGCGTCAGCATCGGGATGAAGGAGGTCTGTGCGCCGGCGTTGTTCGCCGACTCGGGGCCCGCCACACCAGCGATGGCGCCCTTGCCGAATTCCTCCGGGTGCTTCGAGATCTTCTTCTCGATGGCATAGGAAGAGAACGAGGCCAGCACCGCGCCGCCGCCCGGCAGGATGCCCAGCACCGAGCCGATACCCGTGCCGCGAATGATCGCGGGCAGCGCCTGCTTGAAGTCGTCCCAGCGCGGGAAGAGGTTGGTCACCTTGCTGGTGAAGACTTCGCGGTTTTCCTTCTGCTCGAGGTTCAGGATGATCTCGGCAAAACCGAACATGCCCATGGCAACCGCAACGAACTCGATGCCATCGGACAGCTCGGGGACATCGAAGGAAAAGCGCGCGACGCCGGAGTTCACGTCGGTGCCGATCATGCCCAGCAGCAGACCGAAGATCACCATGCACAGCGCTTTGAGCACCGAGCCGTGTGCCAGCACCACGGCCGCGATCAGGCCCAACACCATCAGAGCGAAGTACTCTGCCGGGCCGAACTTGAAGGCGACTTCGGCCAGCGGCGGCGCGAACGCGGCCAGCAGGAAGGTGGCCACCGAGCCGGCGATGAACGAGCCGATGGCCGCAATGGCCAGGGCGGGTCCCGCTCGCCCTCGTCGGGCCATCTGATAGCCGTCCAGTGTGGTCACCACCGAGGACGATTCACCCGGCAGGTTGACCAGGATGGCCGTGGTGGAGCCGCCGTACTGCGCGCCGTAGTAGATGCCCGCCAGCATGATGAGCGCCGTCGTCGGGTCGGTCATCTTGTAGGTCGCAGGCAGCAGCATGGCGATGGTGGCGAGCGGCCCGATGCCGGGCAGCACGCCGATGAGCGTGCCCAGCACCACCCCGATGAAGCAGTACATCAGGTTGTCGAGCGTGCCCGCGGTCTGGAAACCGAGTGCGAGGTTGTTGAGTAGTTCCATCTCTTGCCTTCTTGTCCGATCGTGTCGTCGCTGTCGCCGTGGGCGTCGCGATTACTTGGTCATGAACCAGGGAAGGAACGGGAACTGCAGTTCCAGGCCCTTGACGAAGACGAGGTACGAGAACACCAGCAGCACCACCGCGGAAATCAGGGTGGTCTTGAGGTTGAACTCGTGGCTGGCGATCGAGGAGATCAGGATCAGCAGGAAGAGCGCGACGATGAACCCGAGCTTGGGCAGCGTCAGTGCGTAGACCGCTACCGCCACCAGGATCAGCACGATCATCCTGAGGTCGATCTTGTTGATGCGCACTTCGGGCGTGCGGGCGCGGATCGAAGGCACCAGCGTCAGCAGTCCGAGCACGGCCATCAGTCCGCCCAGGATGGTCGGGAAGTAACCCGGCCCCATTTTCGCTGCAGTGCCCAGCTGGTACTGGCGCGACAGGAACATGAACAGGATGCCTGTCACGAGGAACAGGATGCCCGCCCAGAAATCACGGTGGTTTCTTATCTTCATGGGAGTGGTGCTCCTCCTGAGGTCGTTCGTTTGCCGATTGAGTACTACTTGAAGCAGATGAAGGTGGCAGCTCCGCGTCAGATGAACGCGCGGATGCCGAATACTACCCGAGCACGCCCCGCCCGCAAGGGGCGGTGTTGCGCACCCGGGCCGAAAAAATGGTTGGCTCGTGACGCGCGGGAATCATGGCAGGACGTGTTCCGGCCCTGTTGGTTCAGATTGCTCCGTCCGATCGTGCCCGGGCGATGTCCTCGGGGGTCCAGCCCAGCACCCGCGCGAGCACCTCATCGGTATGTTCGCCCAGCCGCGGCGGCGGACGGTGATAGGCAGGCGGGGTCCGCGAGGCCTTGATGGGGTTGGCCACCATCTTCACCGGACCGATGTCTGCTCGATCGACCTCGATGGCCATCTTGCGGGCCTGAACCTGCGGGTTCTCGTAGACCTGTCGCAGGTCATTGATCGGGCCGCAAGGCACGCCGCCTTCCTCCAGCGCAGCGATCCACTGAGCGGCCGTCTTGCGCAGCACCATCTCCTCGAGCAGGGGCAGCAGGGCGTCCCGGTTGCGGATGCGATCCTGGACCCGAGAAAAGCGTGTGTCATCCGGCAGATCGGGGCACCCGCCTATGGTGCAGAAGCGCCGCCACTGGCCATCATTGCCGCAGGCCACGATGATCCATCCATCCGAGGCCTTGAAGGTCTGGTAAGGCACCAGGTTCGGATGCGCATTGCCCCAGCGCTTCGGGGGCTGTCCGCTGTGAAGGAAATTGGAACTCATGTTCGCGGTCATTGCGACCTGCACATCGAGCAGGGCCATGTCCAGATACTGGCCCTCACCCGTACGCTCGCGGTGAAACAGGGCGGCGAGCACCGCTTGCGTGGCATACAGGCCGGTGGCCAGGTCGGCCACCGCGATGCCGGCCTTCTGCGGGCCGCCTCCCGGACGGTCGTCTGCCTCACCGGTCACCGACATCAGGCCGCCGATGCCCTGGATGATGAAGTCATAGCCCGGACGGTGCGACCACGGGCCGGTCTGACCGAATCCGGTCACCGAACAGTAGATGAGACGAGGATTGAGTGCCGACAGGCTGGCGTAGTCCAGGCCGTACTTCTTCAGATCGCCGACCTTGTAGTTTTCCAGCAGCACGTCGCTGGTCAGGGCCAGATCACGAATGATCTTCTGCCCCGTGGCCGAGGCCAGGTCCACGGTGATCGACTGCTTGCCACGGTTGGCGGCCAGGTAGTAGGCGGAGTCTTCGGTGTCGGTGCCGTCAGCGCGCTTGAGAAAGGGCGGCCCCCAGCCGCGAGTGTCGTCACCCGCTCCGGGGCGTTCGACCTTGATCACCTCGGCCCCGAGATCGGCCAGCGCCTGGCCACACCAGGGGCCGGCGAGGATTCGGGACATGTCGAGGACGCGGATTCCTTCAAGTGCGCTGGGCATCGTTTGCAACGGGCAGGCTGTGTAAGAGCTGAGGATGTTAGCCCGTTTCTCTTTTGACCCCGGGTCGGTCGGTCGTGTGCCGCGCGTTGCATCAGCCGTGTTTTCGGGGCCTTTTTCACGGAATCGCCACCGTTCGCGCAGGCGGCGTGAGCGATGTGCAAACAGTGCATTTGCACGCGGAAATCGTGCCTGACGCTGTGTTACTCTCGAAAACTGACTAAAATCTTCATCAAATCAAAGAGATGAATTCGGCCGACATTCGTCGCAAGTTCCTTGAGTATTTCGAGAGCCAGGGCCACACCATCGTCCGGTCCTCGTCGCTCGTGCCCGCCAATGACCCGACCCTGCTGTTCACCAACAGCGGCATGGTGCAATTCAAGGATGTGTTCCTGGGCAAGGACCCGCGTCCCTATCGCCGCGCGACCACCGCGCAGCGCAGCGTGCGCGCAGGCGGCAAGCACAACGACCTCGAGAACGTGGGCTACACCGCTCGCCATCACACGTTCTTCGAGATGCTCGGCAACTTTTCCTTTGGCGACTACTTCAAGCGCGATGCGATCCGCTTCGCCTGGGAACTGCTGACGGGCGTCTACCAGTTGCCCGCCGAACGTCTGTGGATCACGGTCTACCAGGAAGACGACGAGGCCTATGCGATCTGGGCCGACGAGATCGGTGTGCCGCCCGAGCGCATCGTGCGCATCGGCGACAACAAGGGCGCGCGCTATGCGTCCGACAACTTCTGGCAGATGGCCGACACCGGCCCCTGCGGACCCTGCTCGGAAATCTTCTTCGATCACGGTCCCGAGGTTGCGGGCGGCCCGCCTGGCAGCCCCGATGAAGATGGCGACCGCTACATCGAGGTCTGGAATCTGGTCTTCATGCAGTTCGACCGCGACGAGGCCGGCACGCTCACGCCCCTGCCCAAGCCCTGCGTCGACACTGGCATGGGTCTGGAGCGGATTGCTGCCGTGCTGCAGGGCGTGCACAGCAACTACGAGATCGATCTCTTTCAGCACCTCATACGGGGTGCGGCGCGCGAGACCGGCATCACCGACCTGAATACGCCGTCGCTGCGCGTGATCGCCGATCACATTCGCGCCTGCTCGTTCCTGGTGGTGGACGGCGTGATTCCGGGCAGTGAAGGCCGTGGCTATGTGCTGCGACGCATCGCTCGGCGAGCCCTGCGGCACGGACACAAGCTGGGTCAAGCCAAGCCCTTCTTCCACAAGCTGGTGCCCGATCTGGTTGCGGTCATGGGCGACGCCTACCCCGAGCTGCGCGAGGCGCGGGAACGGGTGATGGATGTGCTTCGCCAGGAAGAGGAGCGTTTCGGCGAGACGCTCGAGCATGGCATGCAGATCCTGAATGCGGCCCTGGCCGGTGGTGCAACCGTGCTCGACGGCGAGACTGCATTCAAGCTCTACGACACCTATGGTTTTCCGCTCGACCTCACCGCAGATGTCTGTCGCGAACGCGAGGTCGAGGTCGATGAAGCCGGCTTCCAGGCGGCAATGAACCGCCAGCGTGAGACGGCCCGGGCAGCGGGCAAGTTTCGCATGGGCGGATCGCTCGAGTACACCGGCGTGGCCACGCATTTCCATGGCTACGAGCAGATCGAGCTCTCCGGGGCGCGGGTATGCGGCCTGTATGTGGACGGCTCGGCCGTGCCGCGAATCGACGCCGGCCAGTCGGCGGTGGTGGTGCTGGACAACACGCCCTTCTATGCCGAGTCGGGGGGACAGGCCGGCGATCAGGGTCAGATCGTCACAGGTGATACCTGTTTCGAGGTGGCCGACACTTTGAAGATCCAGACCGAGGTCTTCGGTCACCACGGCGTGTTGCGCCGCGGCTCGCTGGCCATCGGGGACGAAGTGCGCGCCGAGGTCGATGCCGCGCGACGCGCCCGGACCCAGCGCCACCATTCCGCGACTCACCTGATGCATGCCGCGTTGCGCGCTGTGCTGGGTGATCATGTGCAGCAGAAGGGTTCGCTGGTCGATGCCGACAAGACCCGCTTCGATTTCTCGCATCACTCGCCGATGAGCGTCGATCAGATCCGTGACGTCGAATCCCGCGTCAATGCAGAGATCCTGGCCAATGCCCAGACCGCGGCGCAGGTGATGTCCTTCGACGATGCAGTGGCCGGGGGCGCCATGGCGCTGTTCGGCGAGAAGTACGGTGACACCGTGCGGGTACTGGATATCGGCAGCAGTCGCGAACTGTGCGGGGGCACCCACGTCGGGCGCACGGGTGACATCGGCTTGTTCAAGATCGTGTCCGAAGGCGGCGTGGCTGCAGGCATCAGGCGGGTCGAGGCTGTGACCGGCGATGTCGCGCTGGGCTGGGTGCAGGGCATGGAGTCCATGCTGCTGGGCGCAGCGGCCGCCTTCAAGGCGCCGGTGACCGAACTGCCGGGCAAGATCGAGCACCTGATGGAATCCCACCGCACGGCCGACAAGGAACTGGCGAGACTGAAGTCGAAACTGGCGTCCAGCCAGGGCGACGAACTGTCCAGTCGTGCGGTCAAGGTCAAGGATCTCAATCTGCTGACCGCAGTGCTCGAAGGCGCTGATGCCAAGGCCTTGCGCGAGACCCTGGACAAGCTCAAGGACAAGCTGCGCCCGGCAGTCGTCGTGCTGGCAGCCGCCGCAGACGGCAAGGTTCAGCTCGCGGCAGGCGTGAGCGCTGAGGCCACCGGTCGTGTCAAGGCGGGTGAACTGGTCAACTTCGTGGCTCAGCAGGTTGGCGGCAAGGGCGGCGGCAAGCCTGACATGGCGATGGCAGGTGGTACAGATGCTTCCGCCTTGCCTGCGGCACTTGCGTCGGTTCAGGGGTGGGTGGCCGACCGGGCGTGAGTCCGGGTCCGTTGTCGCAGCCCATGCCGGGCATCGTCACGCTGGTCGGGCTGGCGGTCCTCAATCACATCGCCTTCGCTGGGGCGCGGGTTGCGCTCACGCTGTCCGCCTTGCATGTGCAGGCCTCGACGCTCAAGGTCGGGATGCTGCTGTCCATGCTGGCGGTGTTGCCGATGATCCTGTCGATTCCGGCGGGCCGCTGGATTGATCGAATCGGGCCGCGCTGGCCGATGCTGGCGGGCACGGCCTTGCTGGCTGCCGGTGTGGCCATCCCGGCCTTGCAGTTGCGGTTCGCAACGCTTGAAGCTGCCGCGGTGATGATCGGTCTCGGATTCCTGCCGTTTCATCTGGCGGTGCAAAAGCTCATCTCGCAGCTTGGCAACCCAGAGCAGCGGCGGCGCAACCTGAGCCTGATGGCCATCGGCTTCTCGATTTCCGCGTTCATCGGTCCGATCCTCACCGGGGTGCTGATCGACGAGATCGGCCATCGCGTGGCGTTTGCGGTTCATGCAGGCCTCGCCCTCGTGGCCCTGATCTGGATGAAGACGCTGGGCGCGGCCTTGCCTGATCGCCGCGACGCTCCTCACGAGCCGCCGCGCGGACTGAAGATCACGGACCTGCTGGTCACGCGCGAGATGCGCCGCCTCTATCTGGTGGTCTCGCTGATCTCGTCAGCCTGGGAGGTGCACTCCTTCGTCGTGCCGTTGTATGGCGCGCGGCTCGGCCTGTCGGCGTCTGCCATCGGCCTGGTACTGGGCTCTTTTGCGATTGCCTCGCTGGTGGTTCGGGTGATCGTGCCGGTGTTCCTGAAGAACGTCCGCGAGTGGACCGCGATTCTGGTGGCGCTCGCGATGGCGACCGCGGTCTATGCGATCTACCCGGCTTCAGGTCGGCTCGAAGCCATGATGGCCTTGTCCTTCATCCTGGGACTGGGACTGGGCGTGTCGCAACCCATGATCCTGTCCATCCTCGCGCAATCGGCTCCGTCCGACCGGCTGGGTGAAGCCACCGGTTTGCGCATGACGCTGGTCTTCGGCATTCAGGCCGGTCTGCCGACTGCGTTTGGTGCGCTGGGGGCGCTGTTTGGCATCGGCATGCTGTTCTGGGGCATGGCCGGATTGCTGGGTGTGGGGCTGGTCGGCATCGGGCGCTCGGTGCGACGCGAAACCTCGCACTGAGTTCGGCGCCCCCCGTGCAGGGCAAGCCGCGCTATCATCCTTGCCGTCCAGAAGGAGGAGAGAAAGATGGATTTTTCGGATACCCTGCTGACCGCTCAGCAGATCGTGATCAATTTCGGCCTGAAGCTGGTTGGCGCGTTTGCCCTGTGGTGGGCCGGACGGGCGCTGATCAACATCGTGCTGCGCATGGTTCGCAAGGTGCTGGTCGACAAGCAGCTCGAGCCGACCCTGCAGCGCTATCTGGCCTCGATCCTGGTGGTCGTGCTGAACATCGTGCTGGTGATCGGCATTCTCGGGTTTTTCGGATTCGAAACCACGTCGTTTGCAGCGCTGCTGGCGGCGGCCGGTGTGGCGATCGGTGCGGCCTGGGCGGGCCTGTTGTCCAACTTTGCGGCCGGCGCCTTCCTGATGGTGCTGCGCCCTTTCAAGGTGGGTGATCACGTCGAAGCGGGTGGCGTGGAAGGCGTGGTCCACGAGATCGGTCTGTTCAACACGACCCTGACCACGGGTGACAACGTGCCGACCTATGTCGGCAACGCCAAGATCCTGGGCGATACGATGAAGAACTTCTCGGCGAGCCCGCATCGCCGCGTGGACCGCACCGTCGACCTCGACCGCAGCATTCACCCGGTTGACGCGATCGCCCTGTTCAAGTCGCGTCTGGCCGAAGTTCACAATGTGCTGCACACGCCTGCGCCCGAGGTCGACATCCTCGAAGTGAGCGATGCAGGCGTGAAACTCGCGGTGCGCCCGTACTGCAAGCCCGGGGATTACGGGATGGTGCTGTTCGACACCAACAAGGCAATCCGCGAAGTGCTGGATCAACTGGCCGAGAAGAAGGCCTGAGGTCGCACCGCCATGGCCGAGCCGATTGCGTTTGACCTCGAGGTGGATGCAGCGGGCCTCAATTGCCCGCTGCCCATCCTGAAGGCAAAGAAGGCCCTGGCCAGCCTGAGCAGCGGCCAGGTGCTGAAGGTGATCGCCACCGACCCCGGTGCACTGCGTGACTTCGAAGCCTTTGCCAAGCAGACGGGCAACGCCTTGCTGGCACACGAGTCCGAGGGCGCTGCCCGAAGCTTCTTCCTGAAGCGTCGCTGAAAAGAATTGGGGTCAGATCACAATTTCCGAGCCCGCAGGGCTGAAATTGTGATCTGACCCCAATTTACTTGCTTCAGGAGAGGCGCTGGCGCTGCTCCTGAAGACGATTCAAGGTGGCGCTGAAGCTGGCCAGGCGTTCGCGCTCCTGGGCCACCACCGCTTCCGGTGCGCGGGCCACGAAACCTGTGTTGTCCAGCTTGGCGCGGGCCTTGTCGGCTTCGCCTCGAATGCGCGCGATTTCCTTGTCCAGGCGTTCGCGCTCGGCGGCGAGATCGATTTCCACTTTCAGCATCAGCCGGAAGTCGCCCACGATCTGCACCGGCGCAAGCGAGCCGTCGGGCAGGGCGTCGACCACCTCGACCGCTGAGAGCTTGGCCAGTGCCTGCAGGTAGGGGGCGTGCTGGCGTGCGCGCTCGGTGGGGCCAGCCAGGATCAGCGGCATGCGCTGCGCTGGTGACAGATTCATCTCGCCGCGCAGGGCCCGGCAGGCATCGACCATCTGCTTCAGTTCAGCCAAGACCGCTTCGCAGGCTTCATCAATCTTGCCCGGTTCGCTGACCGGCCAGGCCTGAGCGGAGATCGAGTAGCGGGCCTCGGTCAGTGCGGCCTCGAGTTCTGCCCCGCTCAGTTTTTGATTGCCACGCTCACCGTAGCGCTGCGCAAGCGGCGCGACCTTCTGCCAGAGCTCCTCGGTGATGAAGGGAATCATCGGATGCGCCAGTCGCAGCGCGGTCTCCAGCGTGCGCAGCAGCGTGCGTCGGGTGGCCCGTTGCACGGCTTCGTCAGGGGAAGCCAGATTGACCTTGGCCAGCTCCAGGTACCAGTCGCAGTACTCGTTCCAGACGAACTCGTAGATTTCGCGCGCGGCATTGTCGAAGCGGTAGTCCTTCAATGCCTGCTCGACCGCAGCTTCGGTGCGCTGCAACTGCGAGGTGATCCAGCGGTCGACTGGATTGAAGTACAGGTAGCCACCCGGCACGCATTGATCGGCGGTGTGCGCCGCAAAGCCGCAGTCCTTGCCCTCGGTCTGCATCAGCACGAAGCGCGTGGCGTTCCACAGCTTGTTGCAGAAATTGCGGTAGCCCTCGCAACGACCCAGGTCGAAGTTCAGGGTGCGCGCAAACGTGGCGAGCGATGCGAAGGTGAAGCGCACCGCATCGGCCCCGTAGGCCGCGATGCCGTCGGGATAATTCTTGCGGATCGCCTTCTCGATGCGTGCCTTGTGATCTTCACGCAGCAGCCCGACCGTGGATTTCGCCAGCAGCGCGTCAAGCGAGATGCCGTCGATGAGGTCCAGCGGGTCGATGGTGTTGCCCTTCGACTTGGACATCTTCTGGCCGTCCGCGTCGCGCACGATTGCATTGATGTAGACGTCGCGAAAGGGCACCTTGCCGGTAAAGAAGGTGGTCATCATCACCATCCGGGTCACCCAGAAGAAGATGATGTCAAAGCCGGTCACCAGCACCGAGGACGGCAGATAGCGATCGAGGTCTGCGGTCTTTCCGGGCCAGCCCAAGGAGGAAAAGGGCACCAGGGCCGAGGAGAACCAGGTGTCCAGCACATCGGCATCACGCACCAGTGCACCTGTCCAGCCGGCAGCCTGCGCCTGGCGCTGTGCATCGGCTTCGGTGCGGGCCACGAAGATCGTACCGTCATGAATCGGTGCGCCGTGTGCATCGGCCTTGTACCAGGCAGGCACCTGGTGACCCCACCACAGCTGGCGAGAAATGCACCAGTCCTGGATGTTCGACAACCAGTGATCGTAGGTGCTGCGCCAGTGGTCGGGCACGAAGCGGACTTGTCCGTCATCGACCACCTTCAGGCAGACCTCGGCGATCGACTGGCCCGGGAAGAACTCGTTGCCATGATCGCGCTTGCTCATCGCGACGAACCATTGATCGGTGAGCATGGGCTCCACGATCACGCCGGTGCGGGCCGAGCGCGGCACCATCAGCTTGTGCGGCTTTTCGCTCACCAGCAGGCCGGCGGCGGCAAGGTCGGCCAGCACGCGCTTGCGTGCATCGAATCGGTCCAGCCCGCGATAGGCGGCGGGCGCGGTGTCCGCGATGATTGCGTCTTTGTCCAGCACGCTGATGGCGGCCAGGCCATGGCGTTCACCGACGGCCCAGTCGTTGAAGTCGTGGGCCGGCGTGATCTTCACGCAGCCGGTGCCGAAGGCCGGATCGACGTAGGTGTCGGCGATGATGGGAATCTCACGCGCCGCGCCACTGCCGTCATCGGACAGGGGCAGTGTGAGCGTGCGGCCAACCAGCGAGGCATAGCGCGGGTCGTCCGGGTGCACCGCGACGGCGGTGTCACCCAGCATGGTCTCGGGGCGAGT
>JBILSK010000222.1:0-4558 GCA_044372165.1 Burkholderiaceae bacterium
GTTGCAGGGCTTGCTTCAGGCCTTTTCAGCTCAAGGTACTTGATATACAATGAAAAGTTTTCCCGTTTCTCTTTTCAGCACCCACTGCGAGGACCGGTTGTGAGCACATCGAGCAAGGCGAGCCAGCGTACCCTCAGCACCCGCGCCAAGGCGTCGGGGGCAGGTGTGAAGACTGCATCAGGCAAGGCGGGGCCCTCCCGCGTTGCTGCGAAAGCGGCCGCTTCTCGGGGTGCTTCCAAAGGGGTCGTTGCGGCGAAGACGGCGGCCAACTCGGCAACCAAGGCGGCCACCAAGCTGGCAACCAAGGCGGCTGCACCTCGTGCGGCCGCTTCGGCGAGCAAGTCGGCGGCCACCGCGACGGGCCGTGCCAAGGCGCCGGCAGTCCCGGTGACCAAGGCAGTGGCGCCGGTCAAGGCTGCGGCTGCAGTCGCGTCGAAAGCGACGGCGACCGCAGGGTCGGGAGCAGGAAAGGCGGGTCCGGCACGTGCCGAGACAGCAGCGAAACAGGACAGGACGGCCAAGGCGGCGAAGGCGGTGAGTTTGGAGAAGGTTGACAAGAGCGTCGAGAAAGCGGGCAAGGCGGTGAAGACCGAGAAAGCCGGCAAGCCCGCAGTGGCCGAAAAGCCTGCGAAGACCGTCGAGAAGGCCACAAAGCCTGTTGCCCAGCCGGCAGACAAGGCTGTGAAGGCGGTCAAGGTCGAAAAGGTCGAAAAGGTCGAAAAGGTCGAGAAGGTCGAGAAGGTCGAGAAGACAGTCAAGGCAACGCCTGCAAAGGCGGCCAAGGAGGCCGCTGCGCCCAAGGCCGCGGTCGCGAAAGCACCGGCCAAGCCGGCTGCGGCCAAAGCCGCCAAACCGGCTGCCAAGGCGCCTGCGGGCAGCAAGGCCGCCAAGGGCAAGGCGGGTCGCCCGAACGAGCTCGATGGCGACGATGCCGACCTGGATCTGGTGGGCGAGGCCACCGATGTGCTCGAGGAAGTCGACGTTGCCGACATCGAGGTGATCGAGGAAGTGCCGCCGGTGCCGGCCCCCGTCAAGCCGCGTGCGCGCGACAAGCGCAGCGCCAAGGAAAAGGCCCTGATTCGCGATGCCCTGGCGCGCAACCCCGGCACGTCCGAGGAAGACCTCGAGGTCAAGCGCAACAAGCTCAAGTCGCTGATCAAGCTGGGCAAGGAGCGTGGCTTCCTGACCTATGCCGAGATCAACGATCACCTGCCGGATGACCTGGTCGACGCCGAAGCGGTCGACTCCATCATCACGACCTTCAGCGACATGGGCATCACGGTGTACGAGCGTGCGCCCGATGCCGAGACGCTGCTGATCAACGACAACACGCCGGTCGTGTCCTCGGATGAAGATGCCGAGGAAGAAGCCGAGGCGGCACTGTCGACGGTCGACTCCGAATTCGGTCGCACCACCGACCCCGTGCGCATGTACATGCGCGAGATGGGCTCGGTGGAGCTGCTGACCCGCGAAGGCGAGATCGAGATCGCCAAGCGGATCGAGGACGGCTTGAAGCACATGGTGATGGCGATCTCGGCGTGTCCGACCACCATCGACGAAGTGCTCAAGGCGGCCGAAGATATCCGCAACGAGAAAAAACGCATCGACGAAGTCGTCGACGGCCTGATCGACCCGAACGCCGAGGAAGATTTCTCGCCGCCGCAACCGGCTGCAGCGGCCGCGGCTGCGGCAGCCGACGGTTTCGACGACGACGAGGAAGCCGAGGTCGATGTCAACAGCGCCAATGCCGCCAAGCTCCAGGAGCTGCGTCGGGCCGCACTCGAGAAGTTCGAGCACATTGGTCGCTGGTTCGACAAGATGCGCGTGGCCTACGAGAAGGAAGGCTACAAGTCCAAGTCCTACCTGAAAGCGCAGGCCGAACTGCAGGAAATGCTGATGACCATCCGCTTCACCGCGAAGATGGTCGAGAAGCTGTGCGACACCCTGCGTGGCCAGGTCGAGGAAGTCCGTACTTACGAGCGTGCGATCGGCGAGATCTGCGTGCACAAGGTCGGCATTCCGCGCGAATACTTCCTCAAGAGCTTCCCCGGCAACGAGACCAATCTGCGCTGGGTCGAGAAGGAAGCCGAATCGAGCGCCTCCTGGACGGTCACGCTGCGTCGGAACATTCCGGCGGTGCAGGACCTGCAGCAAAAGCTCATCGATCTGCAGGCCCGCGTGGTGCTGCCGCTGACGGATCTCAAGGAGATCAACAAGCAGATGTCGATGGGCGAGGCGCGGGCCCGCAAGGCCAAGCGCGAGATGACCGAGGCCAACCTGCGCCTGGTGATCTCGATCGCCAAGAAGTACACCAACCGCGGCCTGCAGTTCCTGGACCTGATCCAGGAAGGCAACATCGGCCTGATGAAGGCGGTCGACAAGTTCGAATACCGCCGCGGCTACAAGTTCTCCACTTACGCCACCTGGTGGATTCGCCAGGCGATTACCCGCTCGATCGCCGACCAGGCCCGCACCATCCGCATCCCGGTGCACATGATCGAGACGATCAACAAGATGAACCGGATCAGTCGCCAGATCCTGCAGGAGACCGGCACTGAGCCCGATCCGCAGACCCTGTCGAACAAGATGGAGATGCCCGAGGACAAGATCCGCAAGATCCTGAAGATCGCCAAGGAGCCGATTTCCATGGAGACGCCGATCGGTGACGACGACGACTCCCATCTGGGCGACTTCATCGAGGACACCGCGACCCTGGCGCCGGCCGATGCCGCGCTGCATGGTTCGATGCGCGACGTGGTGAAGGAAGTCCTTGATTCGCTCACGCCGCGTGAAGCCAAGGTGCTGCGCATGCGCTTCGGTGTCGAGATGAGCACCGATCACACGCTGGAAGAAGTCGGCAAGCAGTTCGACGTCACCCGCGAGCGGATCCGCCAGATCGAGGCCAAGGCTCTGCGCAAGCTGCGTCACCCCTCGCGGGCAGACAAGCTCAAGAGCTTCCTCGAAGGGCAGTGAGCACTTGAGCAGGTCTTGATGCCGACATGAAAAAGGCCCCGCAAGGGGCCTTTTTCATTGCAGCGCGAGCGGTGCGCTGATCGTCTCGGGTGTGACGATCAATACACCCACTGCACCCGCGCAAGAAACGCGTCGGTCACGCCCTTCATCCCCGAGCGATCCAGCCAGGTGCGGCCCCAGCCCGCGCCGAATTTCCAGCGCGGCGTGGCCCACCAGTTGGCGCCCAGATAGGACTTGGTGAAGCTGCCACCTTGGATCTGCGCATCGTCCAGATCGACATACGACACCCGCGCGACCAGCTCGATCGCACCGCGCGCGGTGCTGGGCATCGAGCGCCGGGCATAGCCCACCGTCTGATCGTAGGGGCGATGCTCGCCGGTGATGAACCAGCTGCCGGTCAGATACGCCCCGCTGAACACCGGATTGCCCTTGCCGGGTGCGTCGACCGCCGCGCGGATGTATTCGCCCAGCAGCGAGACGGGACCGGCGTTCCACAGGCCTTCCAGTCCCAGGTGCGTGCCGTGGTCGGCGGCGAAGTTGCCGGTGTCGACATAGTTGTCGAGCACGTTCGACTCGGGCCGGCCCTTGTAGCGCAGGATGCCGCTATCGGCCTCGGTGCGTCGCACGGATACGCCCAGGTGCAGGTAATCACGGCCTTCGTTGTTGAACCACATCAGGCGCGTGGCACGCGCGGTGATGTCGGTGCCATCGTTGGGGGCCGACGGATTGCTGCTCTTGCCGACGATCCAGCTGTCGTTGTAGATGCCCACGGAGAAGGTGGACAGGCGATCTGCGGTCACATGCGAGAGCCTGGCGCCGATGCTGCGCGACACGAAGAAGGGGCTGAGCACGCGCTCCATCTGCGGCAGGTTGGCCGCATCGCCCACCATCTCGTAGGAGTGGGTCTGCTTGGTCTTGCCGACCGTCAGCAGCGTGGCATTGCCCCACAGCGGAAAGGTGAGCGAGACGTCGGTCATGCTCCAGGTGGTGTCGGGGTCCGAATCGAAACCCTTGTATTCGCCTGCGATGAGGTAGCGTACCTCGTAGCCCACCCCGAGCGTGCCGCGAAACATCAGTCGCGCGGCGCGCACATCGCCTTGACTGTCCTGAACGCCCACTTGCGCGATCGAGTTCGCGTCCTGGTGCACGCCGGTGTAGTCACCGATCAGCACCAGGCCCGGCTTGATCGTGAAGAAACGATCGCGTACCTCGGTCTGCTTGTACAGCGACGCCGGGGCGTCCGGCACCACGTAGCCGCCCGGCAGCGCCGCAGGCACGCTGCCTTCGATCTGGCCGGGCGCCGGCACGCCTTCGGATTCGGGTGCCTGGGCCTGGACTGCGGCTGCGGTGCCGAGCAGGGCGAGGGTGATGAGGGCCTTGCGACCAGGAGGCAATGTGCGCATGGAGTGCGGTTCCTTGGGGGTCAGACGATGCGGCTCTTGTGGCCGGCCCAGTACTTCTCGCGCAGCGGCTTCTTGTAGAGCTTGCCGGTGGGCAGGCGCGGCATCGCGTCGGTGAAGTCGATCGACTTGGGGCACTTGAGCTTGGCCAGGTGCTGCTGGCAAAAGGCGATCAGTTCATCGGC
>JBILSK010000223.1:0-4556 GCA_044372165.1 Burkholderiaceae bacterium
CACGCGCCGCGCCACTGCCGTCATCGGACAGGGGCAGTGTGAGCGTGCGGCCAACCAGCGAGGCATAGCGCGGGTCGTCCGGGTGCACCGCGACGGCGGTGTCACCCAGCATGGTCTCGGGGCGAGTGGTGGCGACCACCAGGGCGTCGATGGTGAGCGTACGTGCTGGTTCGGTTTCAGTGGCGGGCAGCTGCACCGTCACCGGGTCACCGGTGAGCGGATAGCGAATTTCCCAGAGCCGACCGTCTTCTTCCTCGCTGTCGACCTCGAGGTCGGACACGGCAGTTTGCAGCGTGGGGTCCCAGTTGACCAGGCGCTTGCCGCGATAGATCAGTCCCTGCTCGTGCAATTGCACGAACACTTCGAGGACCGCCGCGCTCATCGCCGGGTCCATCGTGAAGTAGCCGGCCGAGGTGCCGTCGGTATTGGCGTAGTCCCAGTTGCCCGAGGCACCCATGCGGCGCATCTGCCGAATGATGGTGTTGCCGGATTCTTCCCGCCACTGCCAGACGCGGTCCAGGAAGGCGGGCCGGCCCAGATCGTGGCGGGTCTTGCCCTGCGCCTGCAGCTGCCGTTCGACCACCACCTGGGTAGCGATGCCAGCATGATCGGTGCCCATCACCCAGTTCACATCCGAGCCCTTCATGCGTTGCCAACGCACCAGCGTGTCCATCAGCGTCTGCTGAAAGGCATGCCCCATGTGCAAGGTGCCGGTCACATTCGGCGGCGGCAACTGGATGCAGTAGCCGGGGCGCGACGGGTCAGGATGCTCCGGATTGCGAAAGAGTCCACGGGACTCCCACAGCGGATACCAGCGTGCTTCGATGGCAGTGGGCTCGAAGCTCTTGGCCAGGGCGGCGTCGGACGCGCCGTTGGGCTGCGGGGCATTCATGAGTGGGACCTTCGGCAAAGCGGATGAACCCTCCATTATAGGTGGAGGGGCCGCCGATCATGACCGTGGTCGGGTCGAAGCGTGCAGGTCGGCAAGCGCGATGCGCGTCGATGCTCAGCGTTGCTCGTCGAGCTGGCGAATGAATTCTTCCTCGATCGCCCGCGACACGGCGTCCTTGACCTCGCGGGCCACCGCGGAGCGCAGTCGCAGTACCACGGCGGTCGTGAGATTGTCCATCGCGTCCTGCAACACGCCCTGGATTTCAGCACCCACCAGTCGGTCGATGCGCCGGTCGAGGCGAGCATGCACGGTCTCGCGAATCCGGGCGGCCAGGTCGTCCCAATTCACGTCGTGCGCTGCGGGCTCGACCGCGTCCTGCAACACAGGCAGCGGCTCGATTTGCAGAGCCGGCACGGCCCGTGCCTCATGCGCCTCGATGACCTCGACGATGTCGGTGAGCATCGGAATGGACTCGTCTGCAGGCGGCAGGCCGGGTGAGCGGGGGTCCTGGATCATGGTCGTCTGGGCTCTGCAGAGTCAGCGGGCCGCGCCGGGCGCGGCAAGGTCGTGGGTGTCGATCGGGTAGCCGCGGTCTCTGTAGAAGCGCCAGCGCTGCCGCCCCTGTTCGCGATCGGCATCATCCGATGCCACGACTTCGATCAGTCGCTCGAAACGCGCAAACCCGGGCGGCGTCTGGGTGCCCAGATTGATCAGCAGGTCACGGTCGTCGGTTGCCGGGTCATGGACGGTGAGCACGATGGGCGTCTGCACCGCCAGTGGATCGCCGACCATGACATGCGGAATGAAGTCCTGGGGTGAGAAGGTCCACAGGGCTTCATCGAAGGCCGCCAGCTGGTCGGGTTCATTGCTGAAGACAACGATGCGGTGCCCGGCCCGCCAGGCCTTTCGAACCAGCCGGCACCCGTAGCCGAGCTTGTCCGGCGTGTTGAAGTGAAAGTCGATCCGGGTCACATCGATGTCGTCAAACCGGCTGCGGCACGCGATCCGATCGATCAGACGGCCTTGGCACGCCCGAGCACGAAGCGGGTCAGCAAGGGCACCGGGCGGCCGGTCGAACCCTTGGCCGCGCCGCTGCGCCAGGCCGTGCCGGCGATGTCCAGGTGCGCCCAGTCGTAAGCATGGGTGAAGCGGGCCAGGAAGCAGGCCGCCGTGATGGCCCCGCCGGCGCGACCGCCGCCGACATTGCCCATGTCCGCGAAGTTCGATTTCAGGTTGTCCTGATAGTCGTCATCCAGCGGCATCCGCCAGCAGGGGTCGGTTGCCTCGCGCGAGGCGGTGAGCAGTTCCTCGGCCAGCGCGTCCTTGGCGCTGAAGAGCCCGCTGTGATGGTGGCCCAGTGCGACCACGCAGGCGCCCGTGAGCGTGGCGATATCGATGACTGCGGACGGCTTGAAGCGCTCGACGTAGGTGAGCGCATCGCACAGGATCAGACGGCCTTCGGCGTCGGTGTTGAGAATTTCGACGGTCTGTCCCGACATGGTGGTCACGACATCGCCGGGGCGCGTGGCGCGGCCGGAGGGCATGTTCTCGCAGGCCGCGATGACCCCGATCAGGTTGACCTTGGGCTTGAGCTCACCGATGGCGCGCAGCGTGCCGAGCACGGAGGCGGCGCCTGCCATGTCGTACTTCATCTCGTCCATTTCGCCTGCGGGCTTGAGCGAGATGCCGCCGGTGTCGAAGGTGATGCCCTTGCCGACCAGCGCGACCGGTGCCTGACGGGGACCCGCGCCTTCGTAGCGCACCACGATCAGCTTGGGCGGCAACTCCGAGCCCTGGGCCACGGCGAGCAGCGCTCCCATCTTGAGCGCTTCCATCTGCTTGCGCTCGAGTACCTCGACCTTCATGCCGTACTGGCGGCCGAGCTTGCGCGCGGTATCGGCCAGGTAGGCGGGCGTACAGACATTCGGGGGCAGATTGCCCAGGTCCCGGGCGAGATCCGCGCCGTCGGCGAGGGCCGCAGCAACGCGCAATTCAGCGTTCACCGTGCTGACCTGAGCCTTGGTCACACCGAAGGCCAGTTGGGCCGGGCCGCGAGGCGAGGTGTCGGGTTTCTTGCGCGGGGCAGCAAAACGGTAGGCGCCGTCACGGGCGAGGCTTGCCTGCGTGCGCACTGAGTGGGCGAGGTCGCTGCCGCTGACTTCGACCTCGGACAGCCAGCTCACCGCGTCCTTGGCCGAGGTGGCTTGCAGGGCTCGAAACGCAGCTCGGCAGGCCGAAGTGAAGCTGCTCTGCGTGACCGCGGGTGCGTCACCCATGGCGACCAGCAGAGCGCGCTCACAGGTGCCATCCAGACCGACCAGCAGGGTCGAGCCCGCCTTGGCGGGAAGGTCGCCGCGCCGCAGCGCCGCCGTGAGCGCGCCGCCATGGGCGGCATCGATGGCGGCACCTGCCGGGCCGAGCTTGCCTGCGACGACGGCCAACAGCGCGCAGCCGCTGCGTGTCTTCTCAGGCGCGGAAGTCTTTGTGCTAAATTGCATTGCGGCCTTTCAGGGCTAGGTGGTCGGAGGCGATTGATTGCGCCGGATCTCGACCGATTATATGCGAGCCTTTCCTGCCGGCCGCCCGTGATGCTGTTCAAACAGGCCCTGCGCCGAGACCTGTTCAATCTGGCGGGTGCCGTCTTCGCCACGCTTTTCACCGTGATGGCCACCACCACGCTGATCCGCCTGCTTGGCAGTGCGGCCTCCAGCAAGGTGGGCACTGCTGATGTCTTGCCGCTCATCGCGTTTGCGTCGGTGAACTTCATCCCCATCCTGTTGGTGCTCACGCTCTACGTGACCGTGCTGCTGGCGCTCACCCGGGCCTACCGCGACTCCGAGATGGTCGTCTGGTTCGCCAGCGGACTGAGCCTGCGTGCCTGGATTCGCCCTGTGCTCGGCTTTGCTTTGCCCTTTGTCGTGGTGATCGCGCTGGTCGCCTTGCTGGTGGGCCCCTGGGCCAATCGACAGGCCAATGAGTACAAGGTGCGTTTTGCCCAGCGCGATGACGTCTCCATGGTGGCACCGGGACAGTTCCGGGAGTCGGCCGCCAACGACCGGGTTTTCTTCGTCGAATCGGTGAACGAAGACCAGACGGCGGTGCGCAACGTCTTCGTCACGCAGATGCGCGAGGGACGTCTGACCGTGGTCGCCTCGTCGGGTGGCCGCATCGAGACCCACGAGGACGGTCTGCGCTATCTGGTGCTGGAAGATGGTCGTCGCTGGGACGGTCCCTGGGGGGGCACGGCCTATCGCCTGATGGAGTTCGAGCGCTACGGCGTGCTGCTGCAGCCCAAGGCTGCACCCGGCGCCGATGAATCGGCCAAGTACAAGACGACGGCAGAACTGCTGGCCGACCCGACGCGACCCAACCGGGGCGAGTTGCTGTGGCGCATCGGTCTGCCGGTATCAGGCGTGCTGACGGTACTGCTCGCGATACCCCTGGCTTTCGTGAACCCGCGCGTGGGGCAGTCGGCCAATCTGGTGGTGGCGGTGTTGCTCTACGTGATCTACAACAATGCACTGGGCCTCATGCAGGCCTGGGTGGCACAAGGCAAGCTCTCTTTTCCGGTAGCACTCGTGCTGCCGCATGCGATCGTGTTTCTGCTCTTTGCAGGATTGATGTGGCGACGCACCTCGATCATGCGCATCCGCTGGCCCTGGCC
>JBILSK010000224.1:0-4555 GCA_044372165.1 Burkholderiaceae bacterium
GGCGAACACCTTGATCTATGTTCGCGGCAAGGGCATCGTCCTGAACGAACCATCGGTCGTGGCCATCCGCCAGGAGGGTGGTCCGAACGGCAAGAAGACCATCGCGGCGGTGGGCGGGGAAGCCAAGCAGATGCTCGGCAAGGTACCGGGCAACATCGAGGCCATCCGGCCGATGAAGGACGGCGTGATCGCCGACTTCACCGTGACCGAGCAGATGCTCAAGCAGTTCATCCGGATGGTGCATCCCGGGTCGCTGTTTGCGCCCAACCCGCGCATCATCATCTGCGTGCCCTGCGGATCGACCCAGGTCGAACGTCGGGCCATTCGCGAGTCGGCACTGGGTGCCGGGGCGGCCCAGGTCTTCCTGATCGAGGAGCCCATGGCGGCCGCGATCGGCGCAGGCCTGCCGGTCTCGGACGCCACCGGCTCGATGGTCGTCGACATCGGCGGCGGTACGACCGAAGTCGGCGTGATCTCGCTGGGTGGCATGGTCTACGCCGGCTCGGTCCGGGTGGGCGGCGACAAGTTCGACGAAGCCATCATCAACTACATCCGTCGCAACTACGGCATGTTGATCGGTGAGACCACCGCGGAGACCATCAAGAAGGAAATCGGTTCGGCCTTCCCGGGCTCCGAGGTCCGCGAGATGGAAGTGAAGGGTCGCAACCTGTCCGAAGGCATCCCCCGTGCCTTCACCGTGTCCTCCAACGAGATTCTGGAGGCCTTGACCGACCCGCTGAATCAGATCGTCTCGGCGGTGAAGATCGCGCTCGAGCAGACGCCCCCCGAGCTGGGCGCCGACATTGCCGAGCGCGGCATGATGCTGACCGGTGGCGGCGCGCTGCTGCGTGATCTCGACCGCCTGCTGATGGAAGAAACCGGTCTTCCGGTCCTGGTGGCGGACGATCCCCTCACCTGCGTGGTCCGTGGCTGCGGCATGGCGCTCGAGCGCATGGACAAGCTCGGCACGATCTTCACGAGCGAATAACCCGAAAGCGGGGCAATGGATCGCAGCCCGCCACCGTTCTTCAAGCAGGGCCCGTCAGCAAACGTCCGCCTCGCGCTGTTCGCATTGCTTGCGCTGGCGCTGCTGGTCTTCGACGCCCGCACCCAATCGCTGGCTGCCCTGCGCCAGGGCATCGGCACGGTCCTGTATCCCTTGCAGCGGGCCCTGCTCGTGCCACGTGACGCGCTGGCGGGGGCCTTCGAATACGTGGGCGAGGTCGCCCGACTGCGAGATGAGAACGAGGACCTGCGGCGCATCGAGGCGGCCAATGCCCGCCAGCTGCTGCAGGTCGAGCAGCTGGCCCAGGAGAACCGGCAGCTGCGCGAGCTGATGGGCGCCCGCGACCGGGCCGCCGTGCGCAGCGTGGTGGCCGAAGTGCTCTATGACACCCGCGATCCCTTCAGCCGCAAGCTGGTGCTCGACAAGGGCCTGCAGCAGGGGGTGGCCAACGGTCAGCCGGTGATCGATGCCAAGGGCGTGGTCGGCCAGATCACCCGGGTCTTTCCCTTGTCGGCGGAACTGACCCTGCTCACTGACCGCCAGATCACCGTGCCGGTCCAGATCCAGCGCAGCGGACTGCGCGGCATCGCGTCGGGGAGCTCGACCGCCGGCATGATGGAGATGCTCTACATGTCGGTGAATACCGACGTGAAAGAGGGCGATGTGGTGGTGACCTCCGGGCTGGACAGCCTTTATCCGCCAGGCCTGCCGGTCGGGCAGGTCGCCATGGTCGAGCGCGGCGGGACAGGCAATTTTGCGCGCATTCTCATCCAGCCATCCGGTCGCGTCGAGGCAAGCCGGGTGATGCTGGTCCTCACGGTCGATGCGGGCGTTCTGCCTCCGCCTCCGCCGGCCCCCATCGAGTCCGGCCGCGGCAAGCGCGCGACGGCCCGACGCGACTGAGCGCCCTCGGCGAACCGGACCCTGCGCGATGAGAATGCCTCCCGAATACCTGTTGCTGCCGGCCAACCGGGCCTTCATCACGGCCTCGATCCTGGTGGCCCTGGTGCTGGATATCGTGCCCTGGGGGCGCACGGTGGGCGTGCCCGACTTTCTCGCCGTGGTGCTGGTGTTCTGGAACATCCACCAGCCGCGGATGGTCGGCATCGGCGTGGCCTTCCTGATGGGTCTGCTCATGGATGTGCATGCATCAGCCTTGTTGGGTGAGCGAGCACTTGCTTATAGCCTCTTGTCCTATGGCGCGATCAGCATCCACCGCCGGGTCGTCTGGTTCGGGGTCGGCGGCCAGATGCTGCATGTCCTTCCGCTGTTCCTGCTCGCGCAGGTGGTGGTGGTGGCGGTGCGCATGGCGGTCGGCGGGCCCTTTCCCGGGTTCGGCTATTTCCTGCAGAGCGTGTCGTCCACGCTGATGTGGCCGCTGGCCGAGCTGCTGCTGCTGATCCCGCAGCGGCGCGCCGTCGATCGCGACGAAAATCGGCCCATCTAGAGGCACGGCAGGCGCCCGCATGGTCGAAGTCAACAATCCCGAGCTCCAGGTCAAGCGGCTGCGCTGGCGGCTGGCGATTGCCGGGGCTTTCGTCGCCCTCCTGTTCGGGGTGATCGCGACCCGCTTTGCCTGGCTGCAGATCTGGAAGCACGAGGCCTACCGGGCCCAGGCCGAGGACAACCGCATCGCGGTCGTGCCGGTGCCGCCGGCGCGCGGTGCCATCTTCGATCGCAACGGCGTGCTGCTGGCTGAAAACGTCTCGGCCTACACCCTGGAGCTGGCGCCCCGACGGATCGCCAATCTGGAGGCCACGATCGACGAGCTGGCTCGTCTGATCGAGATCGGCCCGCGCGAGCGGCGCCGATTCAAGCGCTTGTACGACGACACCAAGAACTCGGAGTGGTTGCCGCTCAAGACGCGTCTGACCGACGAGGAAGTCGCCCGGATCGCCGCCAATCGTTTCCGCTTCGATGGCGTGGAAGTGCGCGCCCGGCCGTTTCGCAACTATCCCCTGGGCGAAACCGCCTCGCACGTGATCGGCTACATCGGCCGGATCTCGCCCGAGGAGAAGAAGAAGCTGGAAGAGGCGGAGCGGGCCTCGGCCTATGCCGGCAGCACCCACATGGGCAAGGTGGGAGTCGAACTCAGCTACGAGGACCTGCTGCGCGGGCAGACCGGTTTCGACGAGGTCGAGGTCTCGGCGGGCGGGCGGGCGGTGCGCTCGCTGTCGCGTCATCCGGCCAAGCCGGGGGCCAATCTGGTGCTGTCGATCGATGTGCGCCTGCAAAAACTCGCCGAGGAGTGGTACGGCAAGCGCAAGGGGGCGCTGGTGGTGATCGAGCCGGCCACCGGTGACGTACTGGCCTTCGTGTCCAAGCCGACCTACGACCCCAACCTGTTCGTTGACGGCATCGATGCGCCGACCTGGCAGGCGCTGAACGAGGACCCCGACAAGCCGCTGCTCAACCGTCCCCTGCGGGGCACCTATCCGCCGGGCTCGACCTACAAGCCTTTCATGGCGCTCGCGGTGCTGGCGTCCGGCGTGCGCGGACCCCACACCACGATCAGCGATCCGGGCTACTTCATGCTGGGCGGACACCGATTCCGAGACTCGAACCCGCGCGGCAATGGCGCGGTCGATCTGAAGAAGTCCATCGTCGTGTCGTCCGACACCTACTTCTACGGCGCGGCCTACGAGATGGGGGTCGACCGGATCCACGACTTCATGAAGCCCTGGGGATTCGGCCAGCTCACCGGCATCGACCTGGCCAACGAAGTCACCGGGATCCTGCCGTCCTCGGCCTGGAAGATGAAGCGCTACAAGCAGAAGTGGTTGCCGGGCGAGACGCCTTCGATCGGCATCGGCCAGGGCTACAACACCTTCACCATGCTGCAGCTCGCCCAGGCCACCGCGATCCTCGCCAATGGCGGCCGCGTGATCAAGCCGCATGTGGTCAAGCTGGTCCAGGATCCGGTCACCGGTCAGAAGACGCCGACCGTGCCGGGCGAGAGTTACACCATCCCGCTCAAGCCGGAGTGGCTCGCGCTGGTGACGTCCGGCATGGTCGATGTGAACCGGGTGGGCACAGGACGAGTCGCGTTTGCCGGCGCGGAATACGTCGCCGCCGGCAAGACCGGGACCGCCCAGGTGATCGGCATCAAGCAGAACGAGCGCTATGACGCGCGACGCATTGCCGAGCGCTACCGCGATCACTCGCTGTTCATGGCCTACGCGCCGGTCGACAATCCCAGGGTGGCCCTCGCGCTGATCGTCGAGAACGGCGGTTTCGGGGCTCAGGCGGCCGCCCCGATTGCCCGCAAGGTCTTCGACTACGTGCTGCTGGGCAAGGTGCCCAAGGACAGCACGAGCACCCTGCCGTCCGTGCGCGAACTCGACGAAAGCGAGATGCGCGATGTGCCCGAGGACATGGAACCCGAGCCGGTCGCCGCCAGTGGGGAGTCGCGATGAGCGCCGGGCTGAGCCGTTCGGTCGACCGACGCTCGCTGCTCGAGTGGCTGCGCCCGCACGTCTTCGTCTTCGACCGACCCTTGCTGACCGGCCTGTTGCTGCTTGTCCTGATCAGCCTGGCGGCGCAGTACTC
>JBILSK010000225.1:0-4553 GCA_044372165.1 Burkholderiaceae bacterium
GGGCGTCTATGTGGCCAACAGCGCGATCCCGGGCAACACCCTGGCCGAGGTGGTGAAGCACTGCAACAGCGCGCCCAAGCCCTGCTCCTTCGGCACCACCGAAAACACCGCGCGACTGCGACTGCGCATGCTGCAGCAGGATGTGCCGTCCATGGTGGTGGTGAACTACAAGGGCGGCGGTCAGCTGATCACCGATCTGCTGGGCAACAACGTGAACGTGGGCTCCATGGGCTATACCGCGGTGCTGCCGCACATGAAGTCCGGGCTGCTCAAGGTCCTCATGACCTCGGGCAAGCAGCGCTCGCCCATCCTGCCCGACGTGCCCACGGCGACCGAATCCGGCTTTCCGCAGCTGACCGGCGAGACCTGGTACGGCCTGTTCGCGCCGCTGGGCACGCCGCCAGCGGTGAGTCGTGCAGTGGCTGCAGTGGTGAATGATTCGCTCAAGGAGCCCGCACTGCTCAAGTCGCTGGCCGTCCTGGGCGCTTCGCCGATCGGCAACACGCCGGAGGAGTTCGTCGCGCTGATTCGCGAGGAAGACGAGCGGCTCAATGCGCTGGTGAAGCGCTTTCCGATCGAGTGACCTGAGTCGAGATCATGAGCCGCATCATCCCGACCGCGTCGGACACCCTCGTCCTGCATCTGGTCGGATCCGACAGCGCCGCAGGCGGGCTGCGTGCGGCCTGCACAGGCCACGGTCTGCCCGGCCGCGTGATCAGCTGCGCCGATGACCTGACCCACGGGCCTCTGGTCGAAGGTGAGGCTCGCCTGGCGCTGGAGCGCGCATTGCAGGAGGTCAGTGGCGAGCGTGCAGGCGCCCCGCCGCGGCCCTTTGCGGCCTGGCAGGAGGTGCTCGAGACACTGGATCGCTCACCGGGTGCGGAAATCATTGTCTGGGGCGGCGAGAACCTGGCTGATCGAATGCTGCTCGCGATGAGCTGCCACCGGCTGGCAGGCCGGCACGAGCCGCTGTGGCGCATGCAGGTCCCCGGCGTGGAGCACCCCCATGTGCCGACCCATAGTCCGGAAGAACTGGCCAGCTTGTACGCCAAGCGTCAGCGCTTGAGCGATGAGGAACGCCGCGCCTTGGCCGCCGAGTTCGTGCGGATCCGCGAGCGTGGCGGGTCGCTGCGAAGGCTGCAGGAAGGCAGTGTGATCGACGTTGCCGTCGACAGCCTCGATCCGCTGTTGCTGGCCGCCTGCAATACCGACTGGCAGCCTGCAGCGCGCGGGATCGGTAGCGCTATGGGGCGGTGCGACGGCCCGAACCTGATGAGCGATGGGTTCCTTGCGCTCAGGGTGCGTGCCTTGGTCGAGGCCGGTCGCATCGAGCGGCGCGACGAGTCGGCCTCCATCCGGGACAGCTGGATTCGCCTCGTCTGAGGCGCCTCAGGATCCGGTGTCGATCCTGAGCCGCACTCGCCACCTGACGGAATCCACAGCCTTCAGCCCTGTTGGCGCTGGCAGAACTGTACGGAAACAAATCGGGTAGAGTCGCCCCGGCTTGTGCGATTCCCCCAGCCGCAACCAGGAGACGTTCGTCTTGCTCATCTACCGCCCATTGATCGCGGCAGCGCTTGTGCTCGCGCCGCTCGCCGTCGCCGCCCAGCCGGCAACGGCCCCGTCCGCGACCTCGTCGCCGGCTGCCCCCCAGTCTGCCGTGTCCCTCGTCGACCCCGCCGCCGTCCAGGCGCTGAAAGCCATGGGCACGCACCTGCAGACGCTCAAGCGTTTCCAGGTGTCGACCCAGGTCACCGGCGAGCGCGTGCTGGCCGACGGCCAGAAGCTCCAGCACACCGCCCGCGCTGTGCTCGATGTCGCGCGTCCGAGCAAGCTGCACGCCCGCATGGAAACCGCCCGTGCACAGCGCGATCTGTTCTATGACGGCAAGACCGCGACCTTGTACACGCCGGAAAAGCGCTACTACTCGTCGGTGGACTTCGCCGGCACGCTCGGCGGCCTGATGGTCGCGCTGCGTGACCGCTACGGCTTCCAGGCGCCGCTGGCTGACCTCTTCGAGTTCGGCACACCCGATGCGCCGCTGGAGGGCATCGAGTCGGCCATGAATGCCGGACAGGAGCTCGTTGGCAACGACCTGTGCGACCACTACGCGTTTCGGCAAGGCAAGCTCGACTGGCAGATCTGGATTCGTGCCAAGGGCGACCCGCTGCCCCGCAAGATCGTGATCACCAGCCGCACAGACGAGTCCCGCCCGCAATCGGTGTCGGTGATCGACTGGAACCTGAAGCCGCGCTTCTCGGACGCAGTCTTCAAGTTCACGCCTCCGCGCGGGAGCACCCAGGTCGAATTCGTCCCGCTCAAGACTCGATAACCGGAGCGCTCCAACATGAAAACCACTTTCGAGCGCGTGATCACTGCAGCGTGCGTCACACTGATCCTGGCCGGCACCGTCGGCATTTCCAACGCCGCGCCCCAGCAACGCAACAACGGCGGCCGCCCCGACGTGCGCGCCACCAACGTGCGCAATACCAGCGTCACCAATGTCAACGTGAACAAGAATGTCAATGTCCACGTCGACAACAATGGCTGCTGCCATGGCGGCTGGGACAACGACTACCACCCTGTGGCGACCGCCGTCGCGGTGACCGCCACCGTCGCGGTGACGGCTGCCGTCGTCGGTTCCATCGTCAATGCGCCGCCGCCGGGCTGCATTCCGGTCAACTACCGCGGCATGATCTATCAGCAGTGCGGCCCGACCTGGTACATGCCGCAGGGCCCGCAGTACATCGTCGTCGCGCCGCCGTACTGAGGCACAGGGCTCGGATCGCGTCTCGCGCGGTCCGGGCCTTCATTCAGGAGACTCGACCATGCATCTCGAAGGAAAAGCCGCCATCGTGACTGGCGCAGGACGTGGCATCGGACGTGAGGTCGCACTGCTGCTCGCGCGCGAGGGCGCACAGGTGATCGTCAACGATCCTGGCGTCGGTCGGGGGGGCGAACCCACGGAAGAGCGCCCCGCCGATGACGTGGTCAATGAAATTCGCGCTGCCGGCGGCACGGCCATCGCCAACTACGACAGCGTGGCCGACTATCAGAAGGCTGGCCGGATGGTGGCCCAGTGCGTCGACACCTTCGGAAAGATCGACATCCTGGTCAATGTGGCCGGCATGCTGCGCGAAAAGATGATCTGGAACATGTCCGAAGACGACTTTGATTCGGTCATCAACGTGCACCTGAAAGGCCACTGGGCCATGTCTCATCACGCGATCAAGTACATGCGCCGCGAAGGGTACGGACGGATCGTGAACTTTTCGTCCGACGCATTCAAGGGCTCCGTGGGTCAGTGCAACTACAGCGCCGCGAAAGCCGGGATCATCGGGCTCACGCGCTCCATCGCGAAGGAAACGGCGCGTTTTGGCATCACCTGCAACGCCATGTGCCCGGCAGCCGACACCCGCATGATGATGAACGAGGCCGTCATCGCCAACCAGAAGCGCAAGCTGGATGCGGGCCTCATGACGCAGGAACAGTACGATCGGTTCTTCGCCGGCCGTGGACCGGAACATATCGCTCCCATGGTCGCCTACCTGTGTACCGATGGCGCGGACATCATCAATGGTCATGTCTTTCACGTTGAGAAGGGCCGTATCAACAGCTACTTCTTTGGCGAGGATTTCAAGACCCTGACCAACGATGGGTCGGTGTTTACTTTGGATCAGCTCATTGAGCTGATCCCCTCGACGGTTGCCAGCGGGCTGACACCTGTCGTGCCGCCGGTCAAGATGCAGGACGCCATCCGCTCCACCGACGCCAAGAAGACCGAATCAGCCTGAATGGTTCGGCCGTGATGCGTTCTCTGGGCTGAGCCACCAGGACAGGTGGCTTTCTCATCTGCGGACTGCATCGCCACGTGCCCTTCGGTTGCACCGTTCACTCTCTGACACCGATCGGCTTACCAAAGTAAACCGATCGGTTTACTATGGCGTACGAATCTCGAGGAACCCCCATGTCATCACTGCGCGCATTGCGCCCGCTTCTGCCGATCCTGATCGGCGCTTCGATCATGCTGACCATGAGCATGGGACTGCGCCAGAGCCTGGGTGTGCTGATGCCCGCGCTCACAAAAGATGTGGGGGTCTCGGTCTCGCAGTTCACCCTGGCGATTGCGGTGCAAAACCTGGTGTGGGGCTTTCTTCAGCCCTTTGCCGGGGCCTGGGCGGTGCGCGTCGGCTATCGCAAGGTCATGATGGTGGGTTCCGTCCTTTATGTCCTGGGCATGGTCTTGCTGGCGACTGCCCACGGGATGCTGGGCATCACGCTCGGTGCAGGATTTGCCATCGGTGCGTCCATGGCATGCACCGGGTCAGCCATCGCCATGGCGGTCGCTTCGCGTGCGGTGTCGGCGGCGGTACGCAGTACGGTGCTGGGTATCGTGTCGGCGGCAGGATCGCTTGGTGCCATGCTCGCTGCCCCCATCGGGCAGGCGCTGTCGCAGGAATACGGCTGGCGGGTCGGCGCCTATGGGTTCGTCTTGCTGGCCCTGATCATCGTGCCATCGGCCTGGTATGCGGGTCGGGTCGATGACCTGCCCA
>JBILSK010000226.1:0-4513 GCA_044372165.1 Burkholderiaceae bacterium
CCCTGCACGGCGAGAGTAGCTTCGAGCACGGGCAGGCGGTGCAGACCGGATTCGGCGATCAGCCGGTCCTGGGCATGGCGGCCTGCCCGCGCATCGAGCTGAGCATCGTGCCCTCGCAGGCATCGCCTCAGGGGGTGGGTGAACCCCCCTTGCCGCCAGTGGCCCCAGCGGTGGCGAACGCCGTGTTCGCTGCAACCGGGCAGCGCCTGCGCACGCTGCCCCTGCGACTGGTCTGAGCGACGCAGGACCGCCTGTCGATCAGCTGGCGGGCACCAGCTCGATCTTGCCGGTGGCCAGGTCGTAGACGCCGCCCACGATATCGACCTTCTTCGCCCGCCAGGCTTTCTGGACCAGCGAGGGGCGGTTCTTCAGCGTGGCCACCTGCCGCTTCACATTGGCCGTGATCGCCCAGTTCAGTTGATCGTCCGGGTCGCTTTTCTTCAAAGCCTGGATGGCGGCCGGCTTGACCGATGTGATCAGTTCATCCAGGTGTCCCGGCAGCATTTCTCCGGACTTGATCACCTTCAACGCTGCGCCGATTGCGCCGCAGTTGGTATGCCCCAGCACCATGATCAGAGGCATGCCCAGCACGGCCACGCCATACTCCAGGGAGCCGAGAACCCCTGCGCCGATGAAGTTGCCGGCGACGCGGGTCACGAACAAGTCACCGATCCCCTGGTCCAGGGCGAGCTCAGGCGTCAGGCGCGCGTCGGCGCAACTCACCAGACCGGCGATTGGATACTGCACATTCACTCGAGCTGCCCGGCCAGCGCTGAAATCGCGCTCGTTGGGGTTGCCCGCCACATAGCGCGCATTGCCGTCCATGAGCCGCTTGAGCGCTTCCTCGGGCGAGATCGCATTGGGCGGGGTCTCGAGTGCGCTCTTCTTTTTCGCCAGCGCCGGAGTGGCCGCCGCGAACAGTCCTGCGCCCAGCAGGCGGCGACGGGTCAGCAGCCCGCTTCCTGTCGGCTGGGAGAAGGTGGGGGTTCTTCCAGTCTGGGTGCGCGAGCGCTCGCAGATAAGGCACATGGTGTGACAGTCCTCTGAAGGGATGGTGAGGCGGGACAGACGGGAACGTCGAGACAGGCCGCTTCACTCACCGGCGCGCTCTTGCCGGGGGCACAATAGCATAGCCAATCACACCTGCATGGACGGGAGAAAGCCGTCCCCGACGTTCAAGCCAATCGTGCGATCAGCGCCTGCGCCGAGGCATCCAGAGCCTGCGCGGAGCCGCCTGCGAGGGCCTGCTCGACCTGCGTGGCCAGGACCTTGCCGAGTTCCACGCCGAACTGATCGAAGGGATTGATGCCCAGCGTCACGGCCGCCGTGAAGGTGGCATGCTCGTAGCAGGCCAGCAGCGCGCCCAGGGTGAAGGCATCGAGCTCGGGCAGCAGCAGCGTGGTGCTGGGGCGGTTGCCCGGGAAATCCCGGTGCAGGCTGCCATCGGTGCCGGGCTGGCCCAGGGCCAGCGCCGAGGCCTGGGCAATACCGTTGGCCAGCAGGATCCGATGCCTGTCGTCACCCTCGAAGGCAGGCGGCGTTCGGCTGTGTTGCACCAGGATGAAGTCGATCGGCACGATGTCCGGCCCCTGATGCAACTGCTGGAAGAAGGAGTGCTGGGCGTTGGTACCCGAGGTGCCCCAGATCACGGGCGCGGTGGGCAGGGTGACCCGCGTGCCGGCCAGGGTCGAGGACTTGCCATTGCTCTCCATCACCAGTTGCTGCAGCCAGGCGGGCAGCAGTCTCAGGCGTTCGGCGTAAGGAATCACCGCCTGCGAGGGCAGTGCCAGGAAGGCGCGATTCCAGACCGATACCAGGCCCAGTCTGGCCGGCAGATTGTCGGTGAGCGGTGCGTCGCGGAAATGCCGGTCGATGAGGGCCGCGCCCTCAAGCAATGAATCGAAGGTCTGCGGGCCGCAGGCCACCGCGATGCCCAAGCCCACGGCCGACCACAGCGAATAGCGTCCGCCCACCCAGTCCTTGAATTCGAGCAGCAGCTCGTCGCGCACGCCCCAGCTGCGTGCCGCAGCGGGCGCAGCGGTGATGCCGATCAGATGCGCTGCCACCTGGTCCCGCGAGCAGCCACCGGCGATCAGCCAGGCGCGTGCGGCCGCCGCATTGGCCAGAGTCTCGCGCGTGGTGAAGGTCTTGGAGATGATCGCGAAGGCGGTGGATTCTGGCTGCAGACCGTCGAGTGCGCGAGCCAGATCGTCGGGATCGACGTTGGCCACGAAGCGCACATCGACATCGCCCGGAGCGGTGAGCGCATCGCAGACCAGCCGGGGGCCGAGGTCCGATCCGCCGATGCCGATGCACACCAGCGCACGCAGGGGTTGGCCGGAAAAGCCCTGCAGGCTGCCAGCGCGAAAGCGATTGGCCAGCGCAGTCAGGCGGGTGCGTTGGGTGGCGACGGCCGCGCTCACGCTGGCGTCCCCGCCCACTCCGCGCAGGGCGCTGTGCAGGGCGGGGCGACCCTCGGTGGGGTTGACGATGTCCCCGGCAAAGAGCGCCTCGCGCGCGGATTCGAAGCCGCGGGCGCCAGCGAGCGCTTCCAGCGCACGCAGCACGGGCGTATCGAGCCGCTGCCGCGCGAAGTCGGCATCCAGTGGACCGGTCTGCAGGCGCAGCTCGCGCGGCCGCGACACGTCGGCGCTCAGCAGCTCGCGCAGATGCAGCGACTGGAGGCGTTCGGCGTGGCGGCGCAGCGCATCGATGGCCATCGAGGCGGCCGGAGCATCGTCGGGGCGAGAGGTCGTCATGTCCGAAAATGGCGAGCGTCGGGCAGGGGGGAGCCGGATAATCCGGGCATGACGTCGATGCTGCCACAAACCTCCGAGCACACGCTTGACCCAGCCGTCTGCTGGTCGATGCTGGCCGCACGAGATGCGCGCTTCGATGGCCGATTCTTCACCGGTGTCACGAGCACTCGCATCTATTGCCGGCCGATCTGCTCCGCGCGCACGCCGCGTCCCGACAACTGCCGCTTCTATCGCACGGCAGCCGCCGCAGAGCAGGCGGGCTTTCGGCCCTGTCTGCGCTGCCGACCCGAGCTGGCCCCGGGCACGGCCAGCGTGGACGCGGCCACCCGACTGGCCGAGTGTGCGGCCGCGGCGATCGAGGAGGGGGCGCTCGAGGCGCAGGGGCTCACCGGCCTGGCGCACCAGCTGGGCGTCACCGATCGCCACCTGCGACGGGTCTTCGCCGCCCAGTTCGGCGTGTCGCCGATCGAGTACGCGCAGACCCAGCGCCTGCTGCTGGCCAAGCGGCTTCTGACGGACACGGCGCTGCCGATCACCGAGGTGGCGATGGCCGCCGGGTTCTCCAGCCTGCGCCGCTTCAACGACTGTTTCGTCCGACGTTACCGGCTGGCACCCTCCGGCCTGCGTGCCGCGTCGGGGGGAGCGGACGCGGCGGTGTCAGGCGATGCCGTGTCGAGCCGCGATGGCGGTCTGCGGTTTCATCTCGCTTTTCGGCCGCCGCTGGATTGGCCGGCGCTGCTGGACTTTCTCGGCCATCGGATGATCGCGGGCGTCGAGCAGGTCGAGCCGGCCGAGGGGCCGAGCGGCGGCGTCTACCGGCGCGTCGTTACCTTGAAGGATCGCCGCGGCGCGCTGCGGCGTGGCTGGATCGAGGTGAGTCGGCCGGCCGATCGACGGCGTGCCGCAAATGTCTTGCGGCTGACGCTCGATGCGGCGCTGGTCGGCGCGATTCCCCCCGCGCTGGGGGCGGTACGTCGCGCCTTCGATCTGGGCTGTCGCCCCGACGAGGTGGCCGCGGTGCTCGGGCCCCTGGCTCACGGCCATGAAGGCGTGCGCCTGCCGGGGGCCTTCGATGGCTTCGAGATCGCGGTGCGCGCCATCGCCGGGCAGCAAGTCACGGTGGTGCAGGCCCGGGCGATCGTCGGGCGCATCGTCCAGGCCTGGGGGGCGCCGGTGCCCAGCCCTTGGCCCGCCGTGCAACGCGCCTTTCCGGGAGCCACGCAGCTGGCGGCCTGCGATCCGGATGAACTGCGCGCCTGTGGCCTGCTGCCCTCGCGCGCCCGCACTCTGGTGGCTCTGGCGCAGGCGGTGGCTGACGGGTCGGTGCGTCTGGCGCCCGATGCCGATCCCCAGGCCACCCTGGCGCAGCTCACGGCCTTGCCGGGCATCGGCGACTGGACGGCCCAGTACATCGCGATGCGCGCGCTCGGCTGGCCGGATGCCTTCCCGGCCGCCGACGCCGTGCTGATGAAGGCCCTGGGTGTGCGTACTGCCCCGCAGGCCCGCGCCGCCGCACAGGTCTGGCGCCCGTGGCGGGGCTACGCCGTCGTTCACCTGTGGCGGCAGGCCGCGGCGGCCCGCACGCGGCCGGTCGAACCGGCCCCGTCAACGCCTCTTCAAGGAGATCGAGATGGACTACGCGATCCTGCCGAGTGAACTCGGCGACGTCGTGCTCACCTTCGGGTCCGGCGCACTCAGCGGCCTCTATTTCGACGGGCAGAAGCACCAGCCTGCGCGCACCGCGCTCTGGCAGC
>JBILSK010000227.1:0-4507 GCA_044372165.1 Burkholderiaceae bacterium
CGCTTACGCTGGCCGCCATCGACCGGGCGATCGAACTCAATGGCGTGGCAATCGACCTGAACCGCCAGGCCTTTCTGTGGGGCCGCCGTGCCGCGCATGACCTGGCAGCCGTCGAGCGCCTGGCGATCAGTGCCACACCGGCCGCCACGCAGGTGATTCGCTTCGATCCCCGCAAGCCGGAAACGCTGATGCAGATGATCGAGCGTCGGGTCGGCTTCCTCACCGAGTACAAGGATGCCGCCTGGGCGGCCCGTTATCGCGAGAGGGTCGAGCGCGTGGCGCAGGCTGAATCGCAGCGCGGGCTGGGCGATGCCATGGCCCGTGCGGTGGCGCGCGGCCTGTTCAAGCTGATGGCGCACAAGGACGAGTGGGAGGTCGCGCGGCTGTACTCGCGGCCGCAGTTCCGCGAGGAGCTCGAGCGCACCTTCGAGGGCGATTACCGCCTGAGCTTTCACGTGGCCGGCGGCCCCTTCGGCAAGACCGATCCGGCGACCGGCAAGCTCGTCAAGCGCGAGGTCGGTCCGTGGCTGATGCGGGCCTTCCGCGTGATGGCCCCGCTGCGCGGCCTGCGCGACACCGTGTTCGATCCGTTCCGGCAGTCGGACGAGCGTCGCCTGGCGCGCGAGCTGCTGGCCGGCTACGAAACCGATGTGCGTCGTCTGCTCGAGGCGCTGGATTCAGACAGGCACGCGGTCGCGGTGAAGATTGCCGCGCTGCCCGACAAGATTCGCGGCTACGGCCATGTTCGGGTGGCCCACGCAGAGAAGGTGGCGCGCGAGCGCGAAGACCTCTTCGCGCAGTGGGCGTCGAGCGGTGTGGTGCAGGAGATCCAGCGCGATCGCTCCACTCAGTCCGGGCGCTGACCGGGGCGCGGGCGCTTGCCGACGGTGATCGGGACCTGGAGGTCCCGGCCCTCGCGCAGGAAGGTGAAGGTCGCGACCGCACCGGGTGACAGTTGGGCGATCACGTTGAGCATCACGGCCGTGTTGGTAATCGGGGTGCCGTTGACCGCGACCAGGATGTCTCGCATCTTCACCCCGGCCTTGTCGGCAGGCGCACCCGGGATGACACCGACAATGATCGCGCCGTCCTTGCGCGGCAGGCCGAAGGCCTGGGCGAGTTCGGGGGTCACGTCCTGGGGTTCCACGCCGATGTAGCCGCGCACCACCGAGCCATTGCGCAGGATCTGCTCCATCACGCTGCGTGCGGTGGACACCGGAATGGCAAATCCGATACCCAGCGAGCCGCCCGAGCGGGAGTAGATCGCGGTATTGATGCCAAGCAGCCGACCCTGGGTATCGATCAGCGCGCCGCCCGAGTTGCCCGGGTTGATGGCGGCATCGGTCTGAATGAAGTTCTCGAAGGTGTTGATGCCGAGCTTGCTGCGGCCCAGCGCAGAGATGATGCCCATCGTCACGGTCTGCCCGACACCGAAGGGATTGCCGATGGCCAGCACGACATCTCCGATGCGGGCTTTCTCGGGTTCACCGAATTCGATCGCAGCCAGTTCGGGCAGGTCCACGCGCAGTACCGCGAGATCGCTTTCCGGGTCCGAGCCGATCAGGCTGGCCTTGGCGCGGCGGCCATCGGACAGCAACACCTCGATGCCGTCGGCACCTTCGATCACATGATGGTTGGTGAGCACCGTGCCATCGCGCGAGACCACCACCCCCGAACCCAGGCTGGAGGTTTGCTGGTTGCGCTGCTGGTCGCCGAAGAAGCGTCGAAACGCCGGGTCGTTGAGCAAGGGATGGTCGGCAGGGACCCGGGCCTCCTTGCTGGTGAAGATATTGACCACGGCAGGCGTGGCACGCGCGGCGGCATCGCCGTATGACAGAATCGGCTGATGCCGTGCATCGGCCGACGCGCTGCCCGACGGCGTCCCGGGCGCAAGGGGGGGCGCCGCAGGGGTCGTGGTCGTTGGTGCCGCCCAGCGGGCCGGCAACCAGTGCGGCTTGAGCGTCGACACCACGAACAGCGCGGCCAGGGCAATGGCAACGGCCTGCGAAAAGATCAACCAGAGCTTCTTGAGCATGTCCGTCTTGGGGCGCAGGGGAGGAAGGGCGGGTGAGTGAATCAAGCCGCGGCGGGTCGCCGCACGAGGGAATGTCTGCAGCCAGGCCGGGTCGAGCCTGCGTCAGTCGGACCGATCTGTGCGCCTTTCTCGATCAGCTTCTGGAGCCGCGCCGCTTCGAGGATTATTGCCCGAACGGCCTGCAGGTGGAAGGCGAGGCGCAGATCACCCGGATGGTGGTAGGGGTCACTGCGAGCCTCGCCCTGGTGCGCGAAGCGGCTCACCGCGGTGCGCAGGCGGTGCTGGTGCATCACGGCTGGTTCTGGCGCGGCGACGATCCGCGCGTGCTGGGGCCGCGTCGCGAGCGCCTCGCGACGGTGCTGTCGCACGGCATCAACCTGATCGGCTATCACCTGCCGCTCGACGTCCACCCCGAGCTGGGCAACAACGCCTGCCTGGCACGCCAGCTCGGCTGGCCGGTGGGTGAGGCCATCGGCCGCGATGGCCTGATCCGCATGGCCACCCTGGAGACCGCGATCGATGCGGCCACCCTGGCGCGCCAGTTGCGTGTCGGCCTGGAGCGCGAGCCGTTGCTGGTGGGCGATCTGACGCGACCGCTGCGCAGACTGGCCTGGTGCACCGGTGCCGCCCAGGACTTCCTGCAGACCGCCATCGATGCCGGCGCGGATGCCTTCGTGAGTGGCGAGATCAGCGAGCGCACCACGCATCTGGCCCGCGAGGCCGGTGTCGTCTATGCCGCAGCGGGGCACCACGCTACCGAGCGGCTGGGGGTGCAGGCGCTCGGTCAGGCGGTGGCCGAGCGCTTCGGCATCGTGGTCGAGTTCGTCGACGATCCGAACCCGGTCTGAGCGCAGACCGAGCCGCTTCAGCGTCGCTTGAGTTCGTCGCGGATCTCCGCCAGCAGCACCTCGGTGGCCGGCGGGGGGGCGGGCGTCTTGGCTTCCTCGCCCAGCACGCTGTCGCGGACCTTGTTCAGGTAGCGCACCAGCATGAAGATCACGAAGGCCATCAGCACGAAGTTGATCAGGATGGTGATGAAACTGCCGTAGGCGAACACCGGCACACCGGCCTTCTTCAGGGCGTCCAGGGTGCCGCCGGTGCCAGCGGGCACCTCGCCCAGCACCCAGAACAGGTTGCTGAAGTCGAACTTGCCGCCCAGCAGGCGGGCAATGACCGGCATGACGATGTCGTTCACCAGGGAGTCGACGATCTTGCCGAACGCCCCGCCGATGATCACACCGACTGCCAGGTCGATCGCGTTGCCCTTGACGGCAAAGGCCTTGAATTCGGACATGAGGCTCATGGACAGGCTCCGTGCAGGAAAAAAATGGGTTTTCACCATACCATCACGACCGCTTTCCGGGGGCACCGAAACCCCCAGGTTCGAAAGCTCGACCGCTGGCAGCAGACCCTTCGGTCACCCGCGCGCGTGTCACTCGGCGGCCCCGTCTTTTGCTGCACCGCAATTAACCGTTAGAATCACCGGTTGTCATTGCCCCAAAGTTTGTCCGCGGGGCCCGTTTGCCGTCGCTCTCACCGAGGTCCTCATGGCCGACCACTCCTCGAGCCTGCCCGCACCCGCGAGCCTGCTGCCCACCGAACCGTCGCGCCGCAACGCGCTTGTTGCCACCGCCGCAGTCGGTGCAGTCGGTGCTGCGGCCTGCGCGATCCCCTTCGTCAGCACTTTCCAGCCCTCGGAACGCGCCAAGGCGGCCGGTGCACCGGTCGAGGCGGATATCTCCGGCATGGAGCCCGGCGACCTGCGGCGCGTCGAATGGCGGGGCAATCCGGTGTGGATCGTGCGTCGCACGCCGGAGATGCTCGAGTCGCTCAAGAAGACCGAAAGCCAGGTGCTCGACCCCGCGTCGGAAAAGCCCTATCAGTTCGAGATGCCCGAGTACGCAAAGAACCAGGCGCGCTCCATCAAGCCGGAATACCTGGTGGTCGTGGGCATCTGCTCGCACCTGGGCTGCTCGCCCTCGGACAAGTTCCAGACCGGCGCCCAGCCCTCGCTGCCAGATGACTGGCAGGGCGGGTTCCTGTGCCCCTGCCACGGCTCGACCTTCGACATGGCCGGACGCGTGTACAAGAACAAGCCGGCCAATGCCAACCTGGACGTCCCGCCGCACACCTACTTGACGGACACCCGCCTGCTGATCGGCGACGACAAGAAGGCCTGACGGTCCTTATTACCGAGGCCGCCGGCGGGTCCGGCGGTAGCGGCGAGGTGCATGGCCAACCGGCCTCTCCCGCCCCGAACACGAGACGATCTGGAGTTTTCGATGGCAGCAGCTGACAAGAAAGTCGAGACCACCGGCCTGCTGGGCTGGATCGACCAGCGGTTCCCGCTCACCGCGAATTACAAGGCGCACCTGTCCGAGTACTACGCCCCGAAGAATTTCAACTTCTGGTACTTCTTCGGCTCGCTGGCCATGCTCGTGCTGGTGCTGCAGATCGTCACCGGCATCTTCC
>JBILSK010000228.1:0-4487 GCA_044372165.1 Burkholderiaceae bacterium
GGAATGGATGCGCGCCATCCGCGAGCTGCTGGCACATGATGCCCCCGAGGCGCGACAGGCAAGGCGGCGCTTTGCCAGCCACAACACCTATTCGCACCGCCTGAACCAGTTGCAGCGCATCGTGGGGAATGCCCTGCAGGACCGCGACCGCGCGGATGTGCGCCAGCGTGAGCTCGGCCGCAATCGTCCGATGGTCGCAGCCCGCGTGGAGCACGACCGGCGCAACGATCCATTGGATCGGGCCGACTGAGCACGCTGGGCGGAATCATTCCAGGTTCTGCACCTGCTCTCGCACCTGTTCGATCAGCAGCTTGAGTTCGACCGAGGCGTTGGTCGTGTCCAGGCCCGAGGCCTTGGAGCCCAGGGTGTTGGCTTCGCGGTTGAGCTCCTGCATCAGGAAGTCCAGTCGCTTGCCGACCTGCCCGCCACCCTCGAGGATGCGCAGCAATTCGCCGATGTGAATCTCGAGGCGGTTGAGTTCTTCTGCGACATCGACCCGGATGCCGTGCAGGGCCACTTCCTGGCGGATGCGAGCCATTGTTTCTTCAAGCGGGATGGCCGTGCCCTGCAGCCCGCCGGTGGCGGCCTCGCGCAGCCGTTCGGCCAGTCTTTGACCGAAGACCTCGACCATCTCAGGGGCACGCTGCTGGTGGACAGCCACGATGCGCGACATGGCGCTGGCCCGCTCGCGAAGCACCTGCGCCAAGCGCGCGCCCTCGCGGGCCCGGCTTGCCAGCAACTCGTCGGCGGCTCGCCCGACCAGCGGCGAGAAGGCGGCGATCCAGTGCGCCGGGTCCGGTTGCGGATCATCGACCACGCCTGGAAAGCGCAGGATGTCGGCCACGCTCATCGGTTCCGCGTGGGGAAACACCTCGCGCACGGCTGTCTGCGCCGTAGCCAGGGCGTCCAGTACTCCCGGCCTGAAGCGGAATTCGGGCCGCACGGCCGCGCGGTGCTGCACCGACACGCGGATGTCGATCTTGCCGCGTGACAGGTGGGCCATGAGGGTCTCGCGCATCATGGGTTCGAGCATGCGCATCTCGTCCGGCAGGCGAAAGCTCAGGTCCAGGTAGCGCGAGTTGACCGATCTCAGTTCGACGCCCAGACGTCCGAGTTCGTGATCGGTGGCGACCGATCCGTAGCCGGTCATGCTGAGCAGGGGCTTGATGCCGGCGCTTGAAGGGGTGGAGTTCATTACAATCCTCAGTCATGGCGACCCAGACCAACGCGCCCCTGCCCGAAGGCCTTGACGTCGGTGGCTATCGAATTGTTCGACGCATCGCGAGTGGCGGGTTTTCCATCGTCTACCTCGCGCACGATGCGGCGGGGCAGCCGGTTGCCCTCAAAGAATACCTGCCTGCTGCGCTGGTCACCCGCGCCCCGGGCGAGCTCGTCCCGGTGGTCGCACCGCGCCACCTGCCCACGTATCAGCACGGATTGCGATGCTTTTTCGAGGAAGGGCGGGCCCTGGCCCGGATCTTTCATCCGAATGTCGTGCGCGTGCTCAATTTTCTGAAGGCCAACGAGACCGTCTACATGGTGATGGCCTGGGAGCAGGGCCGCAGCCTGCAGGAACTGATCATCGGGCATCGGGGCAAACCGGGTCGCGAGGTGGTGCCTGAACCCATCGTGCTGAGTCTGTTCGATCAGGTCATGAACGGGCTGCGCGAGGTGCATGCCAATCGCATGCTGCACCTGGACCTCAAGCCGGCCAATGTCTACCTGCGCGAGGATGGTTCACCGATGCTGCTCGATTTCGGCGCAGCCCGACAGACGCTGTCCGATGACACGCGGCGTCTGTTCCCGATGTACACGCCCGGCTTTGCGGCCCCGGAGCTGTATCGCAAGCAGCCCGGGCTCGGCCCCTGGACCGATCTCTACGGCCTGGGCGGAACACTCCTTGCCGCCCTGACCGGCGCGCCACCTCAGGCCGCGGACAAGCGCGCCAGTGGCGATCGCCTCGATGAGGTCCTGCATGCCTTGCAGCCTTCGTATTCGCAGGTACTCATCGATGCGGTCGATTGGTGCCTGAAGCTCGATCCCCTGCAACGGCCGCAGAGCGTGTTTGCCCTGCAGCGGGCGCTGCGGGGGGCGCGGCCCGCTGCATTGCCCCCGGTCCCCCTTGCCGTGACAGGGCGGCCGACCCGACTGGAACGGTGGCTGGATGCGCTGATGCCGGGACGCCGAGCGGGCGCCGGCGAAAAAGCCGCGCGCACGACGGCGGCCCGCAAGGCCTCGAGCTGACCGCGGCGCCCCCGCCTGGACTGAGCACACATGCGATTCACCATCTTTCAGGACAGCGCCATCGGTGCGCGGGCGATCAATCAGGACCGCATGGGATACTGCTTCACCAGCGAATCGCTGCTGATGCTGGTTGCCGATGGCATGGGCGGGCATCCGCGTGGCGAGGTCGCAGCCCAGGTGGCGCTGCAGGTCTGCGCCGAACGGTTTCGCCAACAGGCGACACCTCGGCTGCATGAACCGAAGCAGTTTCTGGAGGCCGCCCTGATTGCGGCGCACAACGAACTGGCTGCGTATCAGCAGGCGCATGACCTGCCCGATGCGCCGCGCACGACCGTGGTGGCCTGTGTGCTGCAGGACGAGTGTGTCTGGTGGGCGCACGCCGGTGACTCCCGCTTGTACTGGCTGCGCGACAATCGGGTGCTGGCCCGCACCCGGGACCATTCCAAGGTCGGCATGCTGGTGGCACTGGGCGCGCTTGCTGTCGAGGACGAAGCGATGCATCCCGAGCGCAACAAGGTCCTCAACTGTCTGGGGTCGCCGCGGCCGCCATCGATCGAAATTGCCCTGGGCGCGCCGCTCAAACGCGGCGACATCCTGCTGCTGTGCACCGATGGCGTGTGGTCGGGGGCGGGTGACGACGAACTGGTCGAGTCGTTTCGGGTCCACACCGTTCCGGCTGCGGTGCCTGAAATCGTCGCCCGCTCGGTGGCGCGCAATGGGCGTCACGCGGACAATGCCACGGCGCTTGCGCTCAGATGGGAGGGGGGCGATGACGAGGACGTGCCCAGTCTGTCGGCGCTCGGCGCCGAAGGCAGTGGCCTGACCAGCACGATTGCCGTGCCGGCCTCGACCGATTCGCTGGTCGATGCGGCACTGACCGATGAAGAGATTGAACGCCAGATCGCCGAGATTCGCGAAGCGATCGAGAAAACCCAACCTGTCCGACATGGAGAACCTCGTTGAATCCTGAATCCTCGAATTCCGCCTCGCCTGCGGTGGCCCGTCCCAGCGGCCGCTCCCTCGATGCCATGCGTGCCGTGCGAATCACCCGCGGCTTCACCCGTCATGCCGAGGGCTCGGTGCTGGTCGAATTTGGCGAGACGCGCGTGCTGTGCACCGCCAGCGTCGAGGACAAAGTCCCTGGCTTTCTGCGCGGCAAGGGGCGCGGCTGGGTCACGGCCGAATACGGCATGCTGCCCCGGGCCACCCACACTCGCTCCGACCGGGAGGCGGCCCGCGGCAAGCAGTCCGGCCGCACTCAGGAAATTCAGCGGCTGATCGGGCGCAGTCTGCGCGGCATCATCGACCTCAAGCGACTGGGCGAGCGTACGGTGCAGATCGACTGCGATGTGCTGCAGGCCGACGGCGGTACCCGCACTGCAGCCATCACGGGCGCCTGGGTGGCACTGAGCGATGCGATCGACTGGCTGCGCTCGCGCGAGCTGATCACCGAGTCGCCGCTCACCGATTCCGTTGCCGCAGTGTCGGTTGGCATCTGGCAGGGGCAGCCAGTCCTGGATCTGGACTACGCCGAGGATTCGGACTGCGATACCGACATGAACGTGGTGATGACCGGGTCGGGCGGCATCGTCGAGGTGCAGGGGACGGCGGAAGGCCGACCCTTCAGTCGGGCCCAGGTCGATCGTCTGCTCGACCTGGCCGCCCAGGGCATCGGTGATCTGACCCGGCTGCAGCACGAGGCCCTGGCGGGCGCGCGCGAGCGCGTCTGAGCACCATGGCAGCGCTTTCAAGGATCGTGCTGGCGTCGGGCAACGCGGGCAAGCTGCGGGAGATGCAGGCGCTGCTGGCGCCGACCGGTATCGAGCTGGTTCCCCAGGGGCAACTGGGTGTGCCCGATGCCGACGAGCCGCACCTCACCTTTCTCGAGAACGCCTTGGAAAAGGCACGCCATGCCAGTCGGCTGACCGGTCTGCCCGGGCTGGCCGATGACTCGGGCCTGTGCGTGACGGCTCTTGGCGGGGCGCCCGGTGTGCGTTCCGCGCGCTATGCCTGTGTCGATGAGCATTCACCGCGATCAGATGCTGCCAACAATGCGCGGCTGGTCGCTGAACTGCGCGATCAGGCGGATCGAAGCGCCTGGTTTTGCAGCGTGCTGGTGCTGGTTCGCAGCGCCGACGATCCTCAGCCGCTGGTGGCCGAAGGCGTCTGGTACGGGGAGGTGATCGACTCGCCGCGAGGCGCGGGCGGATTCGGCTACGACGCGCATTTTCTGTTGCCCGAGC
>JBILSK010000229.1:0-4484 GCA_044372165.1 Burkholderiaceae bacterium
GGCGCTGAAGCCGTGGGCGGCAGTGCCGAGCAGTTCCTGAAGACCTACACCGAGGAATACGAGACCTGGAAGGCGGTGATTGCCCGCGCGGGCATCAAGCCGGAGTCCTGAGCCGGTGCGGCGCCAGCAGATCGAAGCTGGGTTTCAGGCGCCCTGCCAGGAGCGCCATTCTCAGCGGTCACCCGGCAGGCACTCTCTATCCGCAGGACCTCAGCCGATCACGATCACCCCTTCACCCGGCGGCTCGGCATAGAGCTGCTCGACCAGCGCGGCACGCCGATCCAGGCCCGCACGCTGGTTGATGTAGCCCTTGTCGGTGAGCTCGTTGCCGTCAATCGAAGGCGGCTCGGTCATCAGCATCACGCGCGCCACCCGCGTGCTGGAGCCGGTGGCCGCCGCATTGAAGGCCGCCAGCCCCGAGCGCACCCGTTCGATCACCGCGGGGTCGCGAATCAGCTCGTCCAGGCCCGCCTCGGGTTTGCCGCACAGCGCACGACACGCCCCCAGGTTGGGCCAGGCGAGCAAGCCCACATAGGCACGGTCCTGGCCGGCCACCAGCGCATCCTGGATCACCGGCGAGGCCGCGGCGATCGCGGCCACGCGCAAGGTGCCCACATGCACGAAGGTGCCTGAAGTGAGCTTGAAATCCTCGACCACCCGACCGGCGAACACCAGGCCTTCGGTGGGGTTGTCGGGGTCGACGAAGGTGGCAGCATCGCCGATCTTGTAGAAGCCTTCCTCGTCGAAGGCGCGGGCGGTGAGCTCGGGCTGGCCGTGATAGCCCGGCGTCACGATAGGGCCACGCAAGCGGATCTCATACTTCGGGCCAGCCGGCACGAGCTTCAATTCGACCCCCGGAAAAGGCAGGCCGATCAGGCCCACACGCTCGGTGTTCCAGTAGGTCGAGGTGGCGGTGGGGCCGGTTTCCGTGGCGCCCCATCCGGTGCCCATCACGATGCGCTCGCCGGTGTGCTTGATGGCCAGCGCCTGCAGCCGGCGGTACAGGTCATCGGGCAGGGTCGCGCCGCCATAGGCGAAGAGCTGCAGCTGCTTGAAGAAGGACTGCGCCAGCGCGTCGTCCTGCTCCAGTGCGGTGGCCAGCATGGCGTAGCCCGCCGGCACGTTGGCGAAATAGGTCGGCGACATCTCGCGCAGGTTGCGCAGGGTTTCATCGAAGAGCCCAGGCAGCGGCCGGCCATCGTCGATGTACAGCGTGCCGCCGTCGGCCATCAGCGGATTGAGCAGCGCATTGCCGCCCATCGTGTGGTTCCAGGGCAGCCAGTCGAGCAGCATCGGCAGCGGGTCGGATTCGTTGCGCTGGCGCAGTTGCTGCGACATGGTGGTGTTGGCGCACATCATGCCGTGCGTGTTGATCACGGCCTTGGGCATGCCGGTGGAGCCCGAGGTGAACAGCAGCTTGCCCACGGTGTCATGGGTGAGCGCATCGACGCTCGCCTGTACCGCTGCCGTGGGAACCGTGTTCGCGAGCTCATGGAAGGCGAGGCTGTCGACGCCGCCCGGTGCGCGCTCGACGTGCACGATGCGCACGCCAGCGAGATCGAGTGCCGCCAGCGCGTTTTCGAAGGGCGGGCCGTCCTGCATGAAGACCACGGCCGGCTTGATCAGCGAGAACACATGACGCAGCTTGGCGTGATCCTGGCTGATCAGCGAGTACGCCGGCGACACGGGTGCAGCCGGACGTCCAGCCTGCATGGCTGCGAGCATCATCATCGCGTGCTCGAGCGAATTGCCGCTCAGGATGGCCACAGGCTGGCCGGGCGGCAGGTCCATGTCGATCAGGGCCTGGGTCAGGGCATCGACTCGGGCCAGGGCCTCGCCGTAGCTCAGGGTCTGCCAGGCGCGCTGCGGACCGCGGCGCTGGGCGAGAAAGACGCGGTCAGGGGCCGCCGCGCCCCACTGGCGCAGATAGGACGGCACATGCGGCGCCACCGGGCCCAGGGGCACACGTGAGCGCATGAGCATCGTGCCGTCGGGGCGACGGTCCAGGGCAATGTCACGAGCCACCCAGTTGATGTGACGAAAGGGCGGCTGGGGCGCGGCGCCGGCAGGGCTCATGAACGGGTCTCCTTGGGCGACCCAGCCTGGGGTGCCCGCTTGTCGTTGATCGAGTGCCCGATTTGACCACAGGCCGGTGCCCAGGCGTGGCCGCTGCGCCTTTAGGGCGACGCGGCACACGGGCATTCAGTCTCAGACCAGCACGCGCTCGATACCCCCGTCATTGGCGCGTTTCACGTAGTCGGGCAGCCAGTTCTCGCCCAGCACATGACGCGCCATCTCGACCACGATGTAGTCGGCCTGCACCGCGGCGTCGCCCTCGTAGCGCGACAGCCCTTGCAGACAGGACGGGCAGGAGGTGAGCACCTTCACCGGACCATCAAAGGACTGTCCGGCTGTGCCCTGCGGTGCCGCCTGGCTGCCTGCGCGGATCGCCTCGGCCGCCCCGCGCATTTCCTCTTCCTTGCGAAACCGCACCTGGGTGGAGATATCGGGACGGGTGACCGCCAGCGTGCCGGACTCGCCGCAGCACCGATCGTTCTTGTCGATGCGACCGTTGAGTTCGGCATTCATCAAGGTGTTGACCACCTTGAGCGGTGCATGCGACTTCATCGGGCTGTGACAGGGGTCGTGGTACATGTAGCGCGTGCCGGTGACCGCATCGAGCTTCATGCCTTTTTCCATCAGGAACTCGTGGATGTCCACGATGCGACAGCCCGGGAAAATCCGCTCGAACTGGTATTGCTGCAGCTGATCGAAGCAGGTGCCGCAGGACACCACCACCGTCTTGATGTCCAGGTAGTTGAGCGTGTTGGCCACCCGGTGAAACAGCACGCGGTTGTCGGTGATCATCTTCTCGGCGACATCGAACTGGCCCGAGCCGCGCTGCGGGTAGCCGCAGCACAGGTAGCCGGGTGGCAGCACGGTCTGCACGCCTACGTGCCACAGCATGGCCTGCGTGGCCAGGCCCACCTGCGAGAACAGCCGCTCCGATCCGCACCCCGGGAAGTAGAAGACCGCCTCGGCATCGACCGCGGTGGCCTGCGGGTCGCGGATGATGGGCACGTAGCGGGCATCTTCGATGTCGAGCAGCGCACGCGCCGTCTTCTTGGGCAGCGACCCCGGCATCTTCTTGTTGACGAAGTGGATCACCTGCTCGGTGAGGCGTGGTTTGCCCAGCGTGGCCGGCGGGCGTGCGGTCTGTGCCCGAGCGGGGACCTTGAGCAGGTCATGGGCCACGCGCTGGGCGGCGTAGCCCCAGTCGACCATCACCTTGCGCGTGGCATTGATGGTGGTCGGGTTGGTGGCGTTCAGAAAGAACATCGCCGCCGCCTTGCCGGGGTTGAAGCGCTTCTGGCCCATCTTGCGCAGCAGGTTGCGCATCGCCATGGAGACATCGCCGAAGTCGATGTCCACCGGGCACGGCGCCTCGCACTTGTGGCACACGGTGCAGTGGTCGGCCACGTCGCCGAACTCGTCCCAGTGCCGCACGGAAATGCCGCGGCGAGTCTGCTCCTCGTAGAGGAAAGCCTCGATCAGCAGCGAAGTGGCGAGAATCTTGTTGCGCGGGCTGTACTGCAGGTTGGCGCGCGGCACGTGCGTCGCGCACACCGGCTTGCACTTGCCGCAGCGCAGACAGGACTTGATGGAGTCGGCGATCGAGCCGATGTCCGATTGCTGCAGGATCAGGGATTCCGCGCCCATCAGGCCGAAGCTGGGCGTATACGCGTTGCGCAGGTCGGCACCCGGCAGCAGCTTGCCCTTGTTGAACCGCCCCTCGGGGTCGATACGCTGCTTGTAGTCGCGAAAGTCCTGTACCTCCGCGTCGGTGAGGAACTCGAGCTTGGTGATGCCGATGCCGTGCTCGCCGGAGATCACGCCATCCAGCGAGCGGGCCAGCGCCATGATGCGCGCGACCGCTTCGTTGGCCTCCTGCAGCATGCCGTAGTCATCGGAGTTCACCGGCAGATTGGTGTGCACATTGCCGTCGCCGGCGTGCATGTGCAGCGCCACGAACACCCGGCTGCGCAGCACCGAGGCATGGATCTCGATGCAGCGATCGAGCAGCGGCTTCAAGGCCTGGCCGGCAAAGAGCTTGGTGAGCGGCGCCAGCAGGTCGTGCTTCCAGGTCACCCGGATGCTGCGGTCCTGCAGCAGGTGAAAGAGCGTCTGGCTGGCATCGGCCTGGCCACGCTCGCGGGCAATGGCTGCCGGCTTGTCGAGCTCCAGGGCTTTCAAGTGATCAGCGGCCTGCCCGAGCGGCAGATCGAGTTCGCCCAGCAGGAATTCCCAGCGGGTGCGAACCGTCGCGAGCACGTCCTGGGCCTGTGCGATGCGCTCACCCACGATGTCATCGGGCGTGCCCTCGTCGCTGCGCCCCAGCGGCAGCAGCGCCGGATCGGTGGCCAGCAAGGCCTGCAATTCGCCGACCAGCCGCAGCTTGTTGCGCGTGGACAGCTCGATGTTGA
>JBILSK010000231.1:0-4477 GCA_044372165.1 Burkholderiaceae bacterium
CCGAACATCGCCCACCAGCCAGGTCACGCGCTGGGCATCGGCACCCAGGCGCGCTTTCGTGACATCGAAGGCGGTCGACGAAAGATCCAGGGCGTAGAGATGGCGATACCCCTTCAGGAGCAGGTCGTCGACCAGGGTCGATTCGCCCGCCCCCACGTCGATGATGTGAGCATCAAGATTCGGCGCGGCCTTCACGACAAACTCAAGCGACATCTCCAGGTGAGGTCGATACCAGCTGACCTCGTTCGGCTGCTTGGTCTTGTAGACCGTTTCCCAGTGCGACTGTGCGTCAGCCATGGTGCATCACTCCTGAAGTTCAGTGTGTTGACTCCGGTCTGCGGCAACCCGCATCGCAGTATGCCGCGCAGGTACCCTGCCCGGCGATGTCGTTGACCGCACAAGAGCCCAGCGCCGATTCGTGGATGATGACGATACCCCGCAATCGATTCGACCGTCAGCAATGACGCTCTTTCGTGCTGGCGACCCAACCAAGGACCCACCATGACACCACCCAACGTCCCTGTCTTTGCCATCTCCCGTCATTTCTCGGCTTCGCCGCAGCGCGTCTACGAAGCCTGGGCAGATCCGACGAAGATGGCGCAGTGGTCGGGTCCGAAGGGTTCCACGGTGGAAATCCTCCAGGGCACGCAGGCTGTGGGGCAGGCCACCATTGCCCGGACAAGCTCAAGCGAAGGGCCGGAGATGTTCAGCCTGTGCCTGTGGCGCGAACTCTCGCCGCATGTCCGCGTCGCGTGGGAACAAAGCTTCTGCACACGCCAAGGGGTGAAGTGCGCACCCCCCTTCTTCGACGATTGGCCTCTGACGCTGCTGACCGAGGTGAGCCTGGAGCCGCGCGACGCAGGCACTTTCCTCACGCTGACCTGGACACCCATCGAGTACACCGAGGTGGCGATTGCCATGTTCGAGCAGCACATGGCCAGCATGACCGGCGGCTGGGGCGGAAGCTTCGACAAGCTGGAGGCGTGGCTGGCCGACTGAGGCGTCGGTGAATTGAGCGCCTTGCCCTACTTATCGATGCAGAACTGCATCATGGGCTGGAGGGCGCGTGGTTGCTGGGGTTTGGCGGGTGGGGGGCTGATGTGTACATGCGCGTGTACATGAAAAGATCCCTCCATACCGTGTCATCGTCCTGATCGGACGCGTGCCCTCACCCGCGATCGCGGCTGGGCAGAGGCAGGCCGCGGCGCAACGCATCGAAGTCCGCCACCACGGCCTCGACCTCGTCGTCGCTCAACGGCAGGACCTCGCGGACCTTGGCCGCCGCCGCCTCCAGGCGCTGCAGGTCTTCAGCGCTGGGCCGACGCAGTGGCACGAACAGGCCTACGGCCTGCCCGTGACGAGTGATGGTGACCGGGGCGTCCGTGTCGATGTACTCGGCGAGCGACGCGCGGAAATCGCGGATAGCGACAGTGGTCTTGTCCATTCAGGAACTCCCGGCAATACCCGCACCCCGATCCGGATACCGCTCATACACATGCTCGAACACCGCCGCGCACTTCTCGTTGTATATCTCGGTCGTGTAGGCGGGCGGCAGGCCGCTGTCTAGGGTGTCCTTGATGGCGTTCGTGATCAGTGACCGCGCCGCCGTCTTCTGCCGCCAGCTCAGCACCAGCAACTCCTTGAGCCGCGCGAGCAGGTCGCGGGCGACCTTCTTCACCTCGTTACGCTCCGCCGTCGAGAGTTCGGGCGAAGGCCGCGTGAGGATGTCGAAGATGACCAGCTCTTCCGCGCTGAGGTTCTCGCGCACATGGCGCTGCTCCTCTTCGTCGAGGCTGCCCGAGAGCTTGACCAACTCCTGGAACAGCTCCTCGATGCTGCGGCTGCCGGCGTTGTAGCTCTCAATCAGCGCCTCGAACTTCTCGGCGAAGTCGGCCCTCAGCGGGTTGGCCTCGATCATCTTCTCGAGCTGCGCGCGCACGACGGCCTTGAGCACCTCGATGTCGGTCTTCTGGTGCTTGGACTGCTTGAACTTGCTGGCCAGCGCCTCGAAGTTGATCTTCGAGAGATCGAGCGCTGGCACCGTGCCTTCGCGGATCTCGTGGCCGGTGATAGACGCATCGAGCAGTGCATTGATGCCCGCCATCACCCCGCCGATGTCGGGCGGGTTGGGGTTGAGCTTGGCGCGGATGGCGTCGGCCAGCGTGGCCAGGCAGGCCACGCGGCCGGTGTGCGCAAGCGCTGCCAGGTCGGGTTTCACCGCGCGGTACAGCGTGCCCACCAGCCGCTCGTGGCCGAAGAAGTCTCGGCGCAGGGCATCCGGCGAGATGAGCTCGTTCACGCCATCGTCGATCTTCTTCAGCCGCTGGAAGTCGCCCAGCGGCAGCGCCTCGATGCCGGCGAGGTCCACGCCCTTGTTCGCGCAATACGCGCTGGCGTCTTCCACCGCGCGAGCCAGGGCCTGCGCCAGCTCGGCCTTGTCGCGCACAGGGTTGGCGCTGCCACCGCCCTTGCCGTAGATGGCGAGCGCCTTCTCCAGTGACGCGAAGACGTTCGCATAGTCCACGATCACGCCGCTGTGCTTGCCGGGAAACACGCGGTTGGCACGCGCGATGGTCTGCATCAGCGTGTGGTTGCGCATCGGCTTGTCGAGGTACACCGTGGAACAGCTCGGCGCATCGAAGCCGGTGAGCCACATCGCGCAGACGAAGACCAGCCGCAAGGGGTCGGTGGTGTCCTTGAACTTCTCGTCGAGCCCGGGCTGCGAGTCGTTCATGCGCTTGCGATGCGGCTCGATGTCCAGGCCCAGCGCGGCCATCTGCGCGATCTCGTTCTGGCCCGGCGACACGATCACCGCCATGTCGGTGGTATTCAGCGCATCGAGCCGGCGCAGCAGCTCCGCCTTCCGCACATCCCGCCGCGCCTGCTCGGCGGAGCGCTCGTCCCCCAGGGGGCGCATCGCCAGCTCGCCAAGCTCGGTCTGCACCCGCTTCGTCTCGTCGGCCCAGTGCTGGCGCACCTTGTCGTGCATGCGCAGCGCGGTGGCCTTGTCGATGGACACCACCATCGCCTTGCCGAAGAAACCGCGGTCGAGGAAGTGGCGCACGATGTCGCGGGCCACGGCTTCAAGCCGGTCGTCACGGGTGATCAGGTGGTACTGCCGGCCCAGCTCCCGCTCGAGGCGGGCCTCCTGGTCGGGGTCGAGGCCAGCGTTCTCGATGAGCTCGTAGATCTCGTCGTTGAGGTCAGCGTTGACCAGCTGCAGCTCGGGCGTGCGGTTCTCGTAGAACAGCGGCACCGTGGCGCCGTCCTCGATGGACTGCTGGAAGTCGTAGACCGATACATAGTCGCCGAAGACCTCGCGCGTGCGCTCCTCGCCCGCGATCAGCGGCGTGCCGGTGAAGGCCAGGAAGGTGGCGCGCGGCAGCGCGGCGCGCATGTTCAGCGCGAGCGTGTCGTACTGGCTGCGGTGCGCCTCGTCGGTCAGCACGATCACGTCAGACCGATCACACAGCACCTCGGCGCTCTGGAACTTGTGCACCAGCGTGAAGACGTAGCGCTGGTTGCCCGCGAGCAACTCGCGCAGGTGCGCGCCGCTCGCGGCATGGCTGTCCGCCGCCTCGCCCACCGCGCCCGTGGCCTTGAAGGTCTTGGCGATCTGCTCGTCGAGCTCCACCCGATCGGTCACGATCACGAAGGTCCAGTTGCCCGGCAGCGAGCGCAACACCTTCTGCGCGAAGAACACCATCGAGAAGCTCTTGCCGCTGCCCTGCGTCTGCCAGAACACGCCGCCGCGCCCGTGGCCCATGGAGCGCGCCTGCAGCATAGAGGCGATGGCGTTGTTCACGCCCAGGAACTGGTGGTTCTGCGCCAGCACCTTCGCCAGCGACGCCTTGTGCTCCGAAAACAGAGTGAAGCTCTCCACCAGGTCGAGCAGCCGTGCAGGCTGGCAGGTGCCGCGCAGCATCACCTCCAGCGATACCCGACGCGGCTCGTCCTCGCGCTCGATGCGCTTCCACTCCACCCAGCGCTCCCAGTCGGCGGTGAGCGAGCCCACTCGGCTGTCGGTGCCGTTGCTCGCGATCATCAGCGCGTTGAAGACGAAGAGCGCCGGGATCTGCTCCTTGTAGTGGGTGAGGTTCTCGTCAAAGGCCGCGCGTGCGGGCACGCCGGGCTTCTTCAGCTCGATCACCACCCAGGGCAGGCCATTCACGAAACCCACCAGGTCGGGCCGGCAGGTGTAGAGCGCCCCCGTCACGCTGAACTGGCTCACGAGCAGGAAGTCGTTGCCAGCCGGGTTCGTCCAGTCGATCACGCGCACGCGCTCGGTCTTCTGCCCGCCGTGCACCGGATCGGGCACCGAGATGGCCACGCCGTCCTTGAGCAGCGCGTAGACCTCGCGGTTGGCCGCGGCCAGGCTCATGGCCGAGCGGTCGCGGCTCAACTCGTCGACGGCACGGGCCAGCGCCTCGGCCGCCGCGCCCGGGTTCAGCCGTTCGAGCGCCGAGCGCAGCCGGCC
>JBILSK010000232.1:0-4442 GCA_044372165.1 Burkholderiaceae bacterium
GAGCGCCGCGGTCGAGCCCTTCGTGAAGGCCGGCTATGACCTCGAGGCCGAGGCGATCCTGCTGGCCGAATCCGACGGCACGCCCGAGGAAGTCGAGGAGGAAATCGCGCGCATGCAGCAGGTGCTGCGCGAGGCCGGTGCCACGAAACTGGTGGTGTCGGGCTCGGAGGCCGAACGGTTGCGCTTCTGGTCGGGGCGCAAGAACGCGTTTCCGGCCGCCGGCCGCATCTCGCCCGACTACTACTGCATGGACGGCACGATTCCCCGCAAGAACCTGGGCAAGATGCTGGCCGCGATCGCCGAGATGGAGCGCACCTACTCGATGCGCTGCATGAACGTCTTTCATGCCGGCGATGGCAATCTGCATCCGCTGATCCTCTTCGATGCCAATCAGCCGGGCGAATGGGAGCGGGCCGACCGCTTTGGTGCCGACATTCTCGAGCTGTGCGTCGAGCTCGGCGGCACGGTCACCGGCGAGCATGGGGTGGGCATCGAAAAGATCAATTCGATGTGCGTGCAGTTCACGCCCGCCGAACGCGCGGCCTTCTTTGCCCTGAAGCGCGCCTTCGATCCGCCCGGCCTGCTCAATCCCGGCAAGGGCATCCCCACGCTCGCGCGCTGTGCCGAGTACGGCAAGATGCACGTGCATGCCGGTCGCATTCCCTTTCCTGAGCTGCCGCGCTTCTGAGCCCGGCTGCCGCACTCCCTGATCCCGTGGAACTGATTCCTGGCACCGATCCCTCCAGCGCCGCGCTGCGCGCCATCCGCGACTGCGTGCGCGCGGCCGACGTCGATCATGTCCGGCTGCGCCTGCACGGTGGCGACACCAAGGCCTTTCACGGTGAACCGGTCAATGGCGAGCCCCTCGATCTTCGGCCCTACTGCGGCATCGTCGACTACGAGCCGACCGAGCTCGTGGTCACGGCGCGCTGCGGCACACCGCTGGCCGAACTCGAGGCGGCGCTTGCCGAGCGCCAGCAGTTCCTGCCCTTCGAGCCGCCGCACTTCGGTCTGGGCGCCACGGTCGGTGGCATGGTGGCGGCCGGCCTGTCCGGGCCGCGACGCGCCACGGCGGGCGCGGTGCGCGACTACGTGCTGGGCGCCGTGCTGATGAGCGCGGGCGGTGACCTGCTGCATTTCGGTGGCCGGGTCATGAAGAACGTCGCCGGCTACGACGCCTCGCGTCTGCTGGCCGGCTCGCTGGGCATTCTCGGTCCCATCGTCCAGGTGTCGCTGAAGGTGCTGCCGCTGCCGCCGGCCGAAGCGACGCTGTGCCTGGAGCGCGGTCTGCGCGACGCCCTGCTCCTGATGAACACCTGGGGCGGGCAGCCCCTGCCGGTGTCGGCCAGCGCCTGGATCGACGGCCGTCTCTGGCTGCGCCTGTCGGGTGCCCGGGCTGCGGTGCAGGCGGCCCGCGCGCGGCTTGCCGCCGAACATGGCGCGATCGAGATCGATGCCCCCGAGGCCACCTCGCAGTGGACGGCGCTGCGCGAGCAGACCGATCCCTTCTTCGATGGCGACGAGCCACTGTGGCGCCTGTCGCTGCCATCCACGGCGCCGCTGTTCGAGTTGCCCGGTGGACGACAGCTGGTCGAGTGGGGCGGTGCCCTGCGCTGGTTCCGAACCGCCGCCGACCCGGCCATGGTGCCCCTGGTGCGCCAGGCCGCGGCAACCCTGGGTGGCACGGCCATGCTGTTTCGCAGCCGCCACCGGATCGCACCCGTCTTCGATACCCTGCCTGCGCCGCTTCTCGAGCTGCATCGCCGCATCAAGCACGAGTTCGATCCGCGCGGCATCTTCAACCCCGGCCGCCTCGTGCCCGGGCTCTGACACCCGACCGAGCATTGCATGGAAACCAGGCTGGCCGACTGGCTCAAGGACACCCCGCAGGGCAAGGAAGCCGACAGCATTCTGCGCAGCTGCGTTCACTGCGGCTTCTGCACGGCGACCTGCCCGACCTATCAGCTGCTCGGCGACGAGCTCGATGGGCCGCGCGGTCGCATCTACCTCATCAAGCAGGTGATGGAAGGCGTCGCGCCTACCCGTGAGACCCAGCAGCACCTGGACCGGTGCCTGACCTGCCGCAACTGCGAGAGCACCTGTCCGTCCGGCGTGCGCTATGGCCATCTGGTGGACATCGGCCGTGAACTGGTCGAGGAGCGGGTCAAGCGGCCGCTGGCGCAACGCCTGCTGCGCTCTGCCTTGCGCGAGGGGCTGACCCGCCGCGAGCTCTTCGATCCCGCCATGCGCCTGGGCCAGGCGGTGCGCCCGCTGCTGCCCGCCGCGCTCAAGGCCAAGGTGCCCGCGCGTCGCGACCCGGGCGCCACGCCCGATCGTGCCCATGCTCGCAAGGTCCTGATGCTCGATGGGTGCGTGCAACCGGCGATGGCGCCCGGCATCGATGCCGCGACCAGCCGGGTGCTGGACGCGCTCGGCGTGCAGACCCTGGTCGCCGAACGCTCGGGCTGCTGCGGTGCCATTCGCCAGCATCTGGGTGACCCCGCGGGCGGCCGAGCCGACGCGCGCCGCAACATCGATGCCTGGTGGTCGCACATCGAGGGTGGCGTGGAGGCCCTGGTGATCAATGCCTCGGGATGCGGATCCATGGTCAAGGACTATGCGCATCTGCTGAGCGATGACCCGGCCTATGCCGACAAGGCCAGGCGAGTGAGCGCGCTCACCCGTGACCTGGCCGAGTTCCTGTCGACTGAAAAAGAGGCGCTGGTCGAGCGCTGCAGCGGTGCGACTGCCCGGGTCGTCTTTCACCCGCCCTGTTCGCTGCAACATGGCCAGCAGATCCGCGGGGTGGTCGAGTCCCTGCTGGCCGCCTGTGGCGCCGAGGTCCTGCCGTTTGCCGAATCGCACCTGTGCTGTGGCTCGGCCGGCACTTACTCGGTCATGCAGCCGGCGCTGGCCACGCAATTGCGCGACCGCAAGCTCGGCCACCTGCAGGCCGATGCGCCCGAGGCCATCCTGAGCGCCAATATCGGCTGCCTGACCCATCTTCAGGCCGGCACCCCGGTGCCGGTGCGGCACTGGATCGAATGGATGGATGCGCGTCTGGCGGGGCTCGCCCGTCCTGCCCCTCCCGGTCCGGGGACCCCTGCCGCCAGGGCTTGAGCGCGATGCTTTCGCCGATGCCCGGCACCGCTCGGGCGCTGGTGCCGGCCTGGTCCGCCCGCAACCTGGTGTTCGCCTTCGCCGGGTTGTCTGCGTTCCTGCCGATCGGCGTGCTCTATCCGGCCCTGTGGGCGGTGACCTTCCTGGTCGTTCGCGACCGGCTGTCCGGCCATCGGGCGGCTGCGCTGGCTGTCGATCGCACGCTTGCCTGGACGCTGGCCCTCTTGCTGCTGTGGCCCCTGCTGTCCCTGCTGGTCAATGGTTGGCAGGCCACGGCCGGGACCCGTGTGTTTCATCTGGCGCGCGTCGTCTGGTGCATCTGGCTGGGTGCAGTGCTGAGCGGCGAGGAGCGACGCGCGGTGATCTGCGGCTTCTTGCTGGGATGCCTGAGCACGGCGCTCATCCTGTGGGTCGATCGGCTGGTCGGTCTGCCTCTGGCAGGCGGTGTGTTTGCCGATGTCCACACGGTGACGGGGAATGCGACCAGCCAGAAGATGATCTGCCTGGCGATTGGCAGCGTGATCCTGATCTGGCTGGGTCTCGAGCTGTGGGCGGACCAGCGGCGCCAGGCCGTGCTGCTGCTGCTGGCGGGCCTCGCAGTCATGCTGGCGACCCTGACCGGGTCAATCTCCCGCAACTCCCACGTCCTGGCGCTGGTGCTGCCCCTGCTGGCGGTGATCTACCGGTTTCGACGCAGCCGCAAGACCCTGGCGCTGCTGCCGATCGGGGCGGTCATTGCGCTGGGCGTCTTTCTGGCGTCTCCCAATCTGCAGGAGCGTGCCCGCGTGGGCTATGACGAGTTCTCGGCGCAGATCCTCAGCGACAACGTCGAGAAGTCGAGCATCGGTTTGCGGATGAAGATGTACGGGGTGGCTGCCAAGGTCATTCGCGAGCAACCGGTGCTGGGCGCAGGCCTGGGGTCATGGAGGCGCCACTGGGAGCCTGTGGCGCAGGCCAATCCGTTCGTGAAGGACATGAGGCTCAACAACCCGCACAACGACTACCTGTTGTTCGCGATGGAAAGCGGCCTGCCCTCGGCCCTCACCCTGCTGTTCCTGCTGGGGCTGCTGGCGGTCCGCAGTTGGCGCGCGCGCAGCCTGCTGGGCGGCATCGGGTGGCTCTTCACGATGTCGCTGGGGATCACGGCACTGTTCAATGCGCCGTTTCGGGATGCCACGCTGGGCATGGCACTGACCTTCATCGCCGCATTCGGGGTCACGGCGTTCGGTATGCGGCAGGCAGACGATGATCGCGCCGACAAGGGCGACCGCTTGTCGAGGCAGCCTGCTTAGTGAAGCGGTCGCGTGTGCCCGAAAAGGATT
>JBILSK010000233.1:0-4425 GCA_044372165.1 Burkholderiaceae bacterium
GAACTGGATGACCAGCGACACGATCACCGCCACTCCGAACCAGCCCAGCATGTACACCAGGAAGGCCCAGCGGTTGCGCCACACTGCCACCAGGCTGTAGAACAAGGCCTTGCCCGGTGGCAGGCCGTGCCAGGCGACGAGCATCGGCGCAAACCACATGGCCATCTGCACCGGGGTGTACAGCACTGCAAACACCATCAGCGCGATGGCCAGACCCCCTTCCGACAGCGCCGGGTCGTCGCCCGCAATGGCGCCCGTGGCAATGCGAAACAAGGTGCCGCCGTCGGCCACCATGGACACGGCCAGCACGCTCACGGTGAGCACGCAGTTGATCAGGCCCAGCACCAGCAGGGGTACCGCCGACTGGCGGCCCGAGCCCAGAAAGCCGTCATAGAGGATGCGCGGCGAGGGCTTTTCGCCGGCCTGTACAGCACGCACCGCCAGCATGTAGCCGACCGACAACCCGGGTGTCAGCAGCAGCGGAGCAAAGCCGCCGATCAAGGGCAGGATGGTGGGCACCACGATCGTGAGGATCGACAGCATGGTCAGCCCGAGCAGCGTGATCGGCTGGCGTCCCAGTAGCCGGAATCCCTCGGCGATCCATTTCCATCCGGTCCCCGCAGCGACCTGCTTCACTTGCATTGCGTCACTCCATCACTCGATCACAGGACGGCGTCCAGCGCCGGCACGCCAGCGCGCCGAGCGCGCAGGATACGCTCGAAGTGTGCCGGATCCTTGGGTTCGAGCAATTCCGCGGGTCGAGAACCGTGCAGATCATCGAGTCTGGACAGCCAGAATCGCAGGGCAGCACGGCGCACCTGGAGCGGCCACGCGGCGTGCTCGACAGCCTGCAGCGGGCGCACCGCATGGTAGGCGCGCAGCAACGCTTGCAGTCGCGCGGGCTCGAACTGACCGAGTGCGTCGATGCACCAGTCGTTGCAGGTGACGGCCACATCGAAGAGCCAGGTGTCCACGCCGGCGAAATAGAAGTCGACCACGCCGGACAGGCGATCGGCCTCGAACAGGACGTTGTCGCGGAACAGATCTGCGTGCACCGCGCTGCACGGGAGGGCGGCGGCCTGGGGAGTGTTTGCGAAGCCCTGCTGGGCCTGCAGCTCGTCGCGCAGCAGGTGGACCTGTTCCGACGACAGCACTGACGACGATGTCGACGACGGCGCCGACAGCAGGCGCTGCGCCGTGGCCTGGCACCAGAGCAGTCCGCGTGGATTCGGCAAAGTCCCGGCGTAGTCCTGCGCGTCCCGGTGCATTGTTGCCAGCAGCTCGCCCACCTGGGCGCAGTGCGCAGGTTCAGGGTGCTCCAGGGGCCGTCCCGCCAGGCGGGTGACCAGGGTGGCTGGGCGCCCCTGCAAGGGGCTGCTGAGCGAACCGTCCCGGTCTGCCACCGGGTTGGGGCAGGGAATGCCCCGGGCGGCCAGATGCTGCATCAGGCCCAGGTAGAAGGGCAGGTCATCGGCGGGCAGTCGCTCGAAGAGCGTCAGCACCCAGCGTCCCGTCTCGGTGTCGACGAAGAAGTTGCTGTTCTCGATGCCTGCCGAGATGCCCTCGCACGTCAGGACCCGACCGACGCGGTAGCGGGCGATCCAGGCATCGAGCCGTTCGCGCGGCACCGCGGTGAAGACAGCCATGCTCGCCTGCGTCAGAGATAGAGGTTGCTTTCGCGATCCCGCGAGGTCGCATAAAAGCCGCGCGCCTGATAGAAATCGAAGATCGCCTCGACCACTTCCTTCGGCTCGTCGATGACGCGGATCAGGTCCATATCCTCGGCCGAGATCATGCCTTCGCCCACCATGGCGGTGCGCAGCCACTCGATCAGCCCGCCCCAGAACTGCTGGCCCATCAGGATCACCGGGATGCGTCGGCCGGTCTTGGTCTGAATCAGCGTCAGCACCTCGGACAGTTCGTCCAGGGTGCCAAAGCCGCCGGGCGTGGCCACGAAGGCGCTGGCGTATTTCGCCAACGCCACCTTGCGCGCAAAGAAGTGGCGAAAGCTGATCGAGATGTCCTGGTGCGGATTGGCGCTTTGCTCGTGCGGCAACTGGATGTTCAGGCCCACCGAGGGGCTCTTGCCCGCATGGGCACCGCGATTGGCTGCCTCCATGATGCCGGGGCCGCCGCCGGTGATCACCGCGAAGCCGGCGTCCGACAGCATGCGGCCCAGTTCCACCGTGCGTTCGTACCAGGGTGATCCGCGTTCGGTGCGGGCGCTGCCGAAGACGGTGACCGAGGGTCGGATGTCGGCCAGCTTCTCGGTGGCCTCGATGAACTCTGAGATAATTCCGAGCACATGCCAAGACTCACGGGCCTTGACGGCCGTCGACCGCTCGGGCTGCGTGATTTCCCGCAGTTGGGGCACTTTCTTACGGATCGTCATGTCTGAACCGACGCTTCTGCTGGTGGACGGGTCAAGCTACCTGTATCGCGCATTTCACGCGCTCCCCGACCTGCGCAACAAACACGGCGAGCCGACGGGCGCCATCCATGGGATGGCCGCGATGCTACGGCGGCTGCGCGGCGACGGCAAACAGGCGGTGGATGCCAAGTATGCCGCGGTCGTGTTCGATGCCCCGGGCAAGACCTTTCGCGAAGACATCTATCCCGAGTACAAGGCCAATCGCGCCTCCACGCCGCCCGACCTGGCCGCGCAAATTCCAGCCATTCATCGCATGGTGCGTGCGATGGGCTGGCAGATCATCATGGTCCACGGCATCGAGGCCGATGACGTGATCGGCACGTTGACCGAGCGCGCCTGGCGCACGGGCCTGAAGTCGGTGGTGTCCACCGGCGACAAGGACATGGCGCAACTGGTCAACGAACATGTGACGCTGGTCAACACCATGACCCGGGACAACGCGCCGCCCGAATGGCTGGACCGCGAAGGGGTGATCAACCGATTCGGCGTGCCGCCCGAGCGCATCGTCGACTGGCTCACGCTGGTGGGCGATGCCGTCGACAACGTGCCGGGCGTGAGCAAGGTCGGTCCCAAGACGGCGGTGAAGTGGCTCACCCAGTACGGCAGTCTGGAGGGTGTGGTCGAACATGCCGCGCAGATTGGTGGTGTGGTCGGCGAGAACCTGCGCCAGGCCCTTGACTGGCTGCCGACGGCGCGCACGCTGGTCACCATCAAGACCGACTGCGACTTGTCGGGGCACCTCGAATCGATCGAGTCGAGTCTGGTGATCGAGCCGGAGCGCAACGAGGAACTGCGCGAGTTCTTCGATCGCTATGGCATGCGCAGCCTGCTGCGCGAGATCGAGGAGCGCATGGGTCGGGTGCCCGGTGCGCCGGCGGTCGGGTCGGCGAGTCGTGCTGATGCGCCTGTCCCGGGCCAGGCGGGTGAGGGGAGTGATGGGTCCGGCGCATCCGGCGAACCGGCATCGGTTGCGCGTGCACCACTCGAACTGGACTACGAGACCGTGCTGGACGAGGCCGCGCTCGAGCGCTGGGTGGCGCGCATCGAGGCCGCACCGCTGGTGTCCTTCGATACCGAAACCACTTCGCTCGATCCCATGGCCGCGCGCATCGTCGGGCTGTCACTGTCGATCGAGCCGGGCAAGGCCTGTTACGTGCCGCTTGCGCACACCTATGCCGGCGCACCGGTGCAGCTGGGGGTGGCGCCTGTGCTCGAGCGGCTGCGCGCCTGGCTGGAAAGTCCGGTTCATCTCAAGGTCGGCCAAAACCTCAAGTACGACATGCACGTGCTGCAGAACCACGGCATTCGGCTGGAGGGCGTGGCGCACGACACCATGCTGCAGTCCTATGTGCTGGAGGCGCATCGCACGCATGGCATGGACGCGCTGGCGCTGCGACACCTCGAGCGACGCACCATCACCTATGCGGAAGTCGCCGGCAAGGGCGCCTCGCAGATCGGCTTCGATCAGGTGGGCATCGAGGAAGCGAGCCGCTATGCCGCCGAGGATGCCGAGGTCACGATGCACTTGCATACGGTGCTCTTTGCGCGCATCGAGGCCGATACGAAGCTGCTGGATGTTTATCGTCGCATCGAGATGCCGACCGCGATCGTGCTGCAGAAGATGGAGCGTCACGGCGTGCTGGTTGATGCCTCGGTGCTGGCCCGGCAATCCGATGAGCTCGGCGCGCGCCTGATGGCCATCGAGCAGCAGGCCCATGAGGCGGCAGGCCAGCCCTTCAACCTGAATTCACCCAAGCAGCTGGGCGAGATCCTGTTCGACAAGCTCAAGCTTCCGGCCCTCAAGAAGACCGCCAGCGGCACGCCCTCGACCGACGAGGATGTGCTGGAAAAGCTGGCGCTGGATTACCCGCTGCCCAAGCTGCTGCTGGAGTACCGCGGTGCGGCCAAGCTCAAGTCGACCTATACCGACAAGCTGCCGCGCATGGTCAATTCGCACACGGGGCGCGTGCACACCAGTTATTCGCAGGCCACGG
>JBILSK010000234.1:0-4417 GCA_044372165.1 Burkholderiaceae bacterium
CCGCACCCAGGGCGCGATGCGGCGGGCGGCGGCTTCGATGTCAGCGCCCGAGGGCGCCCGATGCGGGTCGGTGGAGGACGGCATGGCGGTAGCGGTGAAAGGAGGGGGTTTGACGGCGCGTGCGGGTCGCTCAGGCGGTCGTCGCGAGGCTCAGTCCTGCGAGCGGCGCGCCGCTGATCCGTGTCTGCCAGTGTTGCCCCGGGGCCAGGATCTGGGCATCGGTGAGGGTGCCGGTCGTGACGACGCTGCCGGCAGGCATGCGCTCGCCGCGTTCGGCGAGCCCGGCGACCAGATGACCGAGGGCTTGCAGCGGACCGTCCAGAACGTTGGCGCCCACTCCGGTGGCAATGGGCTTTGCATCGAGCGTCAGTTCCAGCTGCAAGGCGGACAGGCGCTCGGCCGGGTGCGTGCCGAGCGTGGCGAGGGGCACCCGTGGGCCGATGTACAGGGACGCATGCAGCGCCTGGGCGGCGATGCCTTGTGCTGCATCGAATCGCCAGCCGGGCCAGACGCTCTGGACGATCTCGATGCCATGCGCCACCCAGTCGATGCAGTCCAGCAGCTGGCGCAGGGAGGTCTCGTCGCGGCCGTGAGCCTGCGGCGGCGGCGACGCGCGCAGTCCGATGACGATTTCCGGTTCCAGGCGCGGCTCGGCCAGTCGCGCAAGCGACAGGGTGATGTGCGGGTCGCTCAGGTGATGGACCGTGCTGTCCCACACCGGTCCCCAGATGGGCTGCTTCACGCCATAGAGCGGCCAGATCGTGCGATTGGTGAAGCCGATCTTGTAGCCCGCCGGGGTCTCGCCTCGGGCTCTGCGCAGGGCGCCGATGCGTGCTTGCACCGCCCAGGCAGTGTCCAGGGAGGCGGGATCGGTCGGCAGGGTGTCGGTGGGCCTCGGCAGACTGTGGCCGAGGTCGGCGGCGTCGAGCAGGGTCTGGGGGTCGGGCAGGTTCATGGCCCACGCTAGCCGATCGCCCTGCACCCGGCAAGCGTGCCGTTTCCTGAAAAGGGTCGGATCGGTCCGGCGTACTGGTAGTCGACTGCCGGTCGTCGGTGTGGGGGCGCCACCGTGACGTTCGTCAAGGCCGTCTCGCCGGGGCTGTGGCACTTTCCTGCCACTGTCGCAGGGGTCTCGGGCCGCACCGCGGGGAGGAGGTGTAAACTCCCTCCCCCTGCCGGGACCCCGGCACCCCTTCCTGCTGACTCGAGATACGGAGTGTTCGCTGCTGCATGTGGGCCTTGAAGGCTTGATGCCGTCGGACACTCGTTCCCCCCCTCGCATCGGAGCTGTTCGCATGAATCACCCCTTCGTCGCCCAGGCCGTCCAATCCGGCGCCACTGCGCCCGATTACGTCAAGCACCAGGGCCTGATCGACTGGGTAGCCTCGATCGCCGCGCTGACCCGTCCTGACCGCATCGTCTGGGCCGATGGCTCCCAGGCCGAGTACGACCGGCTGTGTGCCGAGATGGTCGAGGCGGGCACCCTGCGTCGCCTCAACCCGGCCAAGCGCGCCAATTCCTACCTGGCCCTGTCGGATCCCACCGACGTGGCTCGGGTCGAGGACCGGACCTACATCTGCTCCGAGCGCAAGGAAGACGCGGGCCCGACCAACAACTGGGTTGCCCCGGCCGAGATGCGCACCACGCTCGGTGGTCTGTTCGAAGGCTGCATGAAGGGTCGCACGATGTACGTGATCCCCTTCTCGATGGGCCCGATCGGCTCGCCCATTGCCCACATCGGCGTCGAGATCAGCGACAGCCCCTACGTGGTGGTCAGCATGCGCACCATGACGCGCATGGGCCGCGAGGTCTGCGACGTGCTGGGCGAAGACGGCGGCTACGTGCCCTGCGTGCACACGGTCGGCAAGCCGCTGGCCGCGGGCGAGCAGGACGTGTCCTGGCCCTGCAACCCGACCAAGTACATCGTCCACTTCCCCGAGTCGCGCGAGATCTGGTCCTATGGCTCTGGTTACGGCGGTAACGCGCTGCTGGGCAAGAAGTGCTTTGCGCTGCGAATTGCCTCGAACATGGGCCGCCAGGATGTGGCTGCGGGCGGCATCGGTTGGCTGGCCGAGCACATGCTGATCCTGGGGGTGACCTCACCCGAGGGCCGCAAGTATCACGTGGCAGCGGCGTTCCCGTCGGCCTGCGGCAAGACCAACTTCGCGATGCTGATTCCGCCCAAGGCGCTCGGCGGCTGGAAGGTCACCACGATCGGTGACGACATCGCCTGGATCAAGCCGCACGCCAATGGTCGCCTGTACGCAATCAACCCGGAGGCCGGCTACTTCGGCGTCGCCCCCGGCACCAACGACAAGACCAACCCGAACTGCATGGCGTCGCTGAAGGAGAACTGCATCTTCACGAACGTCGCGCTGACCGATGACGGCGACGTCTGGTGGGAAGGCATGACCAAGGACGCGCCGGCCCACCTGATCGACTGGCAGGGCAAGGACTGGACGCCCGAGGACGGCAAGGCCGGGCGCAAGGCGGCGCATCCGAATGCGCGCTTCACCGTGGCGGCGTCGCAGAACCCGGTGATCGACCCGCAGTGGGACGATCCGGAGGGCGTGGCAATCGATGCCTTCATCTTCGGTGGCCGCCGCTCGACCACCGTGCCGCTGGTGACCCAGGCTCGCAACTGGATCGAGGGCGTCTACATGGCCGCCACGATGGGCTCGGAGACCACGGCAGCCCAGGCGGGCGCGCAAGGCGTGGTGCGTCGTGATCCCTTTGCGATGCTGCCGTTTTGCGGCTACAACATGGCCGACTACTTCAGGCACTGGCTGGACCTCGGTCATCGCCTCGAGATGGCCAAGGCGAAGCTGCCGGCGATCTTCTGCGTCAACTGGTTTCGCACCGATGAACAGGGCAAGTTCGTCTGGCCGGGTTACAGCGAAAACATGCGCGTGCTGCAGTGGATGATCGGCCGCATCGAGGGCAAGGCCGGTGGGACCGAACATGTGTTCGGTCATTCGCCGCGCTACGAGGACCTCGACTGGACCGGCCTGGAGTTCAGCCGCGCTGATTTCGACCAGATCACCCGAATCGACAAGGCCCAGTGGCTGCGCGAATTCGAGCTGCACGCCGAGCTGTTCACCATGCTGGCCCATGGTCTGCCGCATCACCTGCCCGAGACCAAGGCGGCGCTGGAAAAGCGCCTGGCTGCCTGAGGCGGCGCCTGGCAGGCACGAACCGGCTACCGTCTCACGGTGCTGGATGAACGAGAGGCCCTGCGGGGCCTTTCGTCATTTTCACGGTCTGGCGCACTTGAAATGCATGGGTGCGTTGCCTGTGTTCGCCGACGCGGGTAGCCTTGCCGCTTTCCGCAGTTGCGCGACCTCCTCTTTCCACAAGGAACCCCCGATGAAGAAGCTGCTTGGCGTGTTGACGGTGCTGACCCTTGCCCTGACGGGGTGCTCCAAGAAGGAAGAGCCTGCCCAGACCGCGGCGGCGCCGGCCCCCGCGGCGGTTCGGGAACTCAAGGTCGCAGTCTCGCCGGCGTCCCCGCCGATGCTCTTCGAGGACGGCGGCAAGGTGCAGGGTGCGGATCTCGAGCTTTTCGAGGCGTTCTGCAAGGCGAACAACTGCACCGTGAAGATCACGGCGTATGACTGGCAGGGCATGCTGGGTGCAGTGTCCAGCGGCCAGGCCGATGTGGCGTTCTCGGGCATTTCGATCACCGACAAGCGCAAGGAGGCGATGGACTTCTCCAAGCCCTACTTCGACAACGCCTGGCACCTGGTGAGCCTGGGTTCGAAGAACCTGAAGATCACCGATCTGGCCGACCTGAAGAAGTACTCGATCGGCTATCCGCGCGGCATGGCCTACAACGACCTGATCAAGAACGAGCTCGAGCCCAAGGGCTTCTACTCGCTCGACAAGGTCAAGCTCTATCCCTCCTACAACGAGGTGATCGCCGACTTGCAGAACGGCAACCTGGATCTGGCCTTCATTGAAGATCCGGTCTTCAACAACTACAAGTTCAAGAAGAACCTGCCCTTCGAGAGCAGCTATGCCTTCACCGGATTCGACCAGCTGGGCTTTGCGTTCGCCAAGGGCTCCAAGCTGCGCGACGAGTTCGATCAGTGGATGGATGGGTTTGGCCAGGACAAGGTCAAGGCCGTCATCGACAAGTGGATGAAGTGATCTTCCGGCTGAGCGCCTGCTCGTGACCTTCGCCGGCATTCTCGCGGGGCTGTCCCAGGGCGCCTTGCAGACGGTGGTGGTGACCTTGGCGTGCTCGGCCGCCGGTCTGGCGGTCGGTCTGGCGGTGGCGGCGCTGCGTCGTCTGCGCCTGCCCGGCCTGACCCCGGTGCTGGATCTGTTCACCTTCGTGTTTCGCGGCATCCCGGTGCTGGTGCTGCTGTTCCTGGTGTATTTCGGCCTGCCCAGCGTGGGCCTGAAGGTGGCGCCG
>JBILSK010000235.1:0-4413 GCA_044372165.1 Burkholderiaceae bacterium
GAACAGGGCCTTGTCCATGCCGAGGTGACGGGTCATCGCGAGCAGCCGGTCCGACAGTTCGATCGACGGTTCGTTCGAGCGCCCGGCGAAGATCTGGTAGTAGGGCAGATCCTTCATCTGTCGAATCGCGGCATCGACCAGGCGCTGTTCGGAAAAGCCCAACGCGGTGCACCACAGTCCGGCCATGCCCTCGAGGTAGCGGTTGCCCTGGTCATCCTCGACGTACACGCCGTCGCCCTTCTTGATCACCATCGGGCCGGTGGCGCCGAAGGTGTTGAGCGGCGTGTAGGGGTGGATCAGGTTCTTGATGTCCTGGCGGACGTTGTCGTCATGCGTGCGGGTCATCGGATGCTCCTTGAATGGGGTGAGGTCGACGCAGGCGGCGGGTCACTCGACCCGGATGTTCGCCTGCGTGATCAGGTCCTTGTAGCTGGCGCTGTCTGCCTGGATCTGGCGGGCAAAGGCGGCCGGCCCCTTGTAGTCCGGATATTGACTGAACTTCAGCAACAGATCACGCGTTCCGGGGGCAATCATGGCCCGCTCAGCCTCGGTCGCCAGCCGTTCGACGACGGCCGGCGGAGTGCCGCGCGGCGCGAACAGGCCGAACCAGCTGCCGCCCGGCACCTCCAGGCCCTGCTCGCGCAGGGTCGGCACATCGGGCAGCTCGGGGTGGCGCGTGGCGGCCGACGTGGCCAGAGCCTTGATCGTGCCGGCCTTGATCTGGGCCAGCGCCACCGGGTCGTAGATGAGATCGATGCGACCGCCCACCAGGTCGGTGAGGGCCTCGGTCGAGCCCTTGTAGGGCACGTGCAGCAGGCGGATGCCGGCCTTGTGGTGCACGATTTCCCCGGACAAATGAGTGGCGGTGGCGGTGCCGGCCGACCCGAAGGTGAGCTTGCCGGGCGACTGCCTGGCCAGCGCGATCAGTTCGGCCATGGTGTTCGCAGGCAAGCCTTTGCGTGCGGCCACGATGCCGTAGCTGCTGGACAGGCAGGCCACCGGCACGAAGTCCTGGTCGGGGTCGTAGGGCACCTTGCGCAGGTGCTGCGTGATCGCCACGACCGCGGTCGGCGCCAGCAGCAGGGTGTAGCCGTCGCCAGGGGATCGCGCTACGGCCTGGGCGCCAATCGTGGCCCCGGCACCGGCACGGTTTTCCACCACGACCTGCTGGCCCAGGGCCACCGACAGCCGATCGGCCAGCAGCCGGCCGATCGAGTCGGCATTGCCGCCCGCGGGATAGGGCACGATCAGCTTGACCGGACGTGCGGGCCAGCTGCCCTGTGCTCGAGCGCCGGCCATGACGCCACTCAGGCTCAGGGCGAGGCTGCCTTGCAGCAGGGTCCGGCGATTCGGTATCACCTGTGACGATTTTCGCATGGAAAGCCCCTCAGCGGCCTTTCCAGACCGGTGCGCGCTTTTCCCGGAAGGCGCGTGCGCCCTCCTGGCCGTCCTCGCTCTCGCGCACCTTGCCGAGCTCGCGCATCGCGCGGCCCATTTTCTCGGACGGCCCCTGGGGCATCACGTCGTTGATCACGAATCGCTTGATCGTCTTGAGCACCAAGGGGGCGAAGGTGGCCAGTTCGCGGGCCATCGCGAGCGCGGCTTCCACCTGCGTGCCGGTGGGTACCACCTGGTTGACCAGGCCCACCTCGTAGGCGCGCCTGGCGTCTATCGTCTTGCACAGCATGATCAGCTCCATCGCGATCTTGTGCGGAATGCGCGTGGGCAGTGCCGAGATCAGCCCGCCGGTGAAACCGAGCTTGGCCTCGGGGTAGGAGAATTTCGCGTTGTCGGCGGCCACCATCAGGTCGCACATCATGGCCACCACCAGCGCACCGCCCACACACCAGCCGCCGACTGCGGCAATCACCGGCTTTTCGGTGGCGATGCCGACCGTCGGCACGCAGCGCCACAGCTCGGGGACATTGCTCACATCGGCGCCCGACGAGAAGGCATCGTTGCCGCTGCCGGTGATGACTGCCACGCGTTGTTCGGACGCATCGAATTCGGCGAAGGCCTGCTGCAGTTCCAGGGCCGTGACCGCACAGATGGCGTTCTTGCGGGCGGGGCGATCGATGGCAATCAGCGTCGTGCCGTCATCGAAGTTCGTGACCTTGACCATGTCCATGTGTGTCTCCTTCGCGCGTCGTGGTTCGTTCGGCTGGATTCAGGCGCTCGGCTTGCCCGCAGCAACCCGACCGCGCTCCCGGTAGGCCGCAATCCGTTGCTTCAGGCCGGGGCGGGCCGCCGAACGGACCAGCGCAGCCAGATCGGTGTCGGCGAGCGCATCACCCCCGGGTCCGCCACCGGTGCGCCCGGCCTGTCTGATGGCGGCAAGGGTCTGTCGATCGATGGCCGGGGGCTCGCCACAGGCCTGTTGCACCCACTGGGCGCTCGCCCCATCGGGTGCAGGCGCCTCGATCACGCGGCTGGCCAGACCCGCGCTCACGGCGTGGTCTGCGTCCACCGTGCTCCCCTGGGTCACCCACTCGCGGGCGATGGGGGCGCCTACGCGCTCTGCCAGACGGCGGGTGCCCAGCACCAGCCCGAAGCCCGCACCCGGAAACCGGAAGCTGGCTTCGGGGGTCGCCAGGCGCAAGTCGCAGGCCGCGAACAGGTCGGCACCCGCGCCCCAGGCCCGGCCGCGAGCCAGTGCCACGGTGCGCACTGGCGCCCGCCAGACCGCATCGAGCACTGCTTCGACCCGAACGAAGCGCCACAGCAGATCGCCTTCGCTCTGGGTGTCGAGGTCGCTCAGATCGAAGCCCGTGCAGAAGTTGCGGCCTTCACCACTGAGCACCAGGGTGTGGACATCGGGGTGCGCGCAGGCTTGCGTGACCGCGGCCAGCAGCGCATCGACCAGTTCGCCGGACAGCGCATTGCCCCGGTCGGCGCGATTGAGCGAGACCCAGGCGATGCCCTGGTCCTGGTGCAGCAGGACGGCGGGTGAATTCATCATGCCTCAGCGTGCCGAGGCGGCCAGGACGCTGGCCGAGCGGTCCCAGAGGTTGGGCAGCGTGCCACCGAAGTAGCCCGAGATGAAGTCGACCGGGGTGCCGGTGTCGTCCAGCCGATGCCGACGCACCGCGCCGATGTTGCCGCCATAGACATGGATGCTGATCGAGGTCTGATCGGGTAGCGCGTTGGCCACCGTATGCCAGTCTCCAATCGTGGGCGAGACCGCATCCACCACGCCGGGCTTCATCACATGTTCGCGCCCGGTATCGACGATCTCGGTCGCGCTGCGCGCCGTGTACTCATGGCACAGCTCGGCGCCGCGCAACATGCCGACCAGACCCCAGACCGTGTGATCGTGCACCGGCGTCCTGGCACCCTGGCCCCACACGAAGCTCACCACCGAAAAGCGCTCCAGCGGATCGCAGTGCAGCAGGTACTGGCGATAGGTGCCCGGCTCGCCCTGGGCGAAGGCCTGTGGCAGCCAGCGGTCGTCGCGGATCAGTTCGGACAACAGCGCACGGCCTTCCTTCAGCAGAGCCTTCTCGTCTTGCGTGCGCTCGACCAGTCGAGTCATCGCGATCACGAATTGGCGCAGGGGCGCGATCGTGTCGAGGGGATCGTGGCGGTCGGTTGCGGGATGAGCGGTCATGATGATCACGAAAAGGTTGCGGTGTGTTCGCCGAGCGCGGGCGGGCGCGTGGTGACCGGTATCACCTGCCCGTCCAGGCGCACCGGGCAGCCCACGGTACGCGTGTTCACGCCATTGGGCAGGGTCATCGGCTGGACCAGCTGCAGGTGACCTGTCTGTACATCGGCCAGGGCCTCGGCGTAACCGTTGATCGGGGCACTGGGCACACCGGCCGGTGCGAATCGGTCCAGCCAGGCCTGCGAGCTGTCGTGCATGAACTTCGCTTCGAGCAGGTCGCGCAGCGCCTCCTGGTTGGCGGCGCGCAAGGTGGGTGTGCCGAAGCGCGGATCAGCCAGCAGCTCGGGCGTGTCGGCGATTTCGCAGACCTGTTGCCACAGTTTGTTGTTGCCCGCGGCGATGGCGAAGTAGCCATCCTTGGCACGATAGGCCTGATAGGGCGCGTTGCGAGGATGGGCCGATCCGAGCTTGCGCGGATTGCGCCCGGTGCCGAAGTACTCGCTTGTCTGCAGGGCCGACATCGCGATGGTGGTGGCAAACATCGGTACATCGAGGTGGCCACCCGCACCCCCGGCGCGCACCCGGGCAATCAGCGAGGCAATCGAGAAGGCCGCATACAGCCCTGCGCCGAAATCCACCAGCGGCACGCCGGCTTTCACCGGTGCGCCGTCCGGTTCACCGGTCACGCTCATCACGCCGGCTGCCGCCTGGATCGTGAGGTCGAAGCCGCCCTCTGCGCCGCGCGGGCCGTCCTGACCGAAGGCCGAGATCGAGCAGTAGATGAGTGAAGGCTTGCGCGGACCGAAGTG
>JBILSK010000236.1:0-4408 GCA_044372165.1 Burkholderiaceae bacterium
GTCGCGGGCAGTGTAACGGATCCTCTCTTCGATGCGTACCCGTGCCCCGATGCCCTGCCCGTGTGGCAGCGACCTGCCGCTCGTGCGCTGCTGCGGTCAATATCACGGCGGTGCCCTGCATCTGCAGGCGCCCGACGCTCGAACGCTGATGCGCTCGCGGTACAGCGCGTATGTGCTGCAGGACCACGACTACCTGCTCCAGACTTGGCATCCGAGTACTCGCCCTCTCGCCATCGAGCCTGATCCCCCCGGGCATCGCTGGCTCGGTCTGCAGGTGCTGCGCTGGGCCGACACGGATGACGGTCATGCCGAGGTGGCGTTTGCGGCGCGTCACCGCAGTGGCGGCGGGCGAGCGCTGCGCCTGCTCGAGTGCAGCCGGTTCGTGCGTGAACATGGTCGCTGGCTCTACCTCGATGCCGACGGCAGCCTGAGGACGGACGCCCGGTGACCGAATCCCGTGGGGTTTCGGCGCCGGCAGCAAAGCGCCACTGATAAGCTCGCGGCTCCTGGGATTTTCCGGCCTCACGCCGCCTTGACTGCCATGTTCTACGACACCGCTGCCGACAATCACGGCCTGAAGTTCAATCCATTCAAGGCGCTGGTGGCGCCCCGTCCGATCGGCTGGATCGGCTCGCGCAGCAAGGATGGCGTGCTGAATCTCGCGCCCTACAGCTTCTTCAATGCGGTGAGCGACACCCCGCCGGTGATCTATTTTTCGTCGGCCGGTCGCAAGGACTCCCTGGCCAACATCATCGAGACGGGCGAGTTCACCTGCTCGATGTCGAACTGGGACCTGCGTGACGCGATGAATCTGTCCTCGGCCCCGGTGGCGGCCGATGTCGACGAATTCGCGCTGGCCGGCCTGACCCCGGCGGCGTCGACGCTGATCAAGACCCCCTGGGTGAAGGAAAGTCCGGCGGCCTTCGAGTGCAAGCTGTGGAAGACCATGGAGCTGCCGGCCGCTCCGGGCAAGACGCCCTATGTGATGGTCTTCGGCACGGTGGTCGGCGTGCACATCGATGGGCGTTACATCAAGGACGGCGTTGTCGACACGGGCGCAATGCGCCCGCTCGCGCGACTCGGTTACATGGACTACGGCGTGATCACGCCGGAAACCCTGTTCACGCTCAATCGCCCCACCACCGATGCCGAACGACGGACCGCTGAAGTCAAGCCCGGTCCGTGGGACGGCGTCTACCGCTGACCTGCACGCCGGGGACTCACTTGCCCGCCCTGCCGTTCGATGCGAGCATGCGCCCCGGTGCCGAGAGCCCGGGCCTCGTCCGGCTCAGCGACCCTGAAGACAGGAGACAGATTGCAATGACCCATGACTCATCCAAACGCGCTTCCCTGATGGCGATGGCTGCCGGTGCCGGCGCGGTCGCGCTGCCTGGCCTGGCACGTGCCCAGTCCGGCTTCCCGAACAAGACGATTCGCCTGGTCGTGCCCTATGCGCCAGGCGGGGCCACCGACATCATCGGGCGCGCGGCTGCGGCCGAAATGAGCAAGACGATCGGCCAGCAGGTGGTGGTCGATAATCGCCCGGGTGCCGGCGCCAATCTGGGCGCCGATCAGGTCTCCAAGTCGACGCCCGATGGCTACACCCTGCTGGTGTCGCCCAGCAGCCTGCATGGCATCACGCCCTTTCTTTACAGCAAGCTCAACTACGACCCCAACAAGGATCTTGCGCCGATCGTGGTGCTGGGTCAGTTCGCCAACGTGTTGGTGGTACACCCGCAGGTCAAGGCCAACTCGGTCGCCGAACTGGTGGCCTTGCTGCGCGCCAATCCGGGCAAGTATTCCTACGCCTCGAGCGGCAACGGGTCGACCATTCACCTGTCGGGCGAGATGTTCCGTTCGCAGGCCAATGTCGACATCTCGCATGTGCCCTACAAGGGCAGCGGACCCGCATTGACCGACCTGATGGGCGGCCAGGTGCACATCATGTTCGACAACATTCCGTCGGCGCTGCCGCACATTCGTTCCGGCAAGCTGCGCGCCCTGGCCACGACCGGCCCGACGCGCGCTACCACCCTGCCCGAGCTGCCGACCATGATCGAGTCGGGTTTCCCGGGCTATGTCTCGACGGCCTGGTTCGGGCTTTCGGCGCCGGCCGCTACGCCTCGCGACGTGATCGCCCGCCTGAATGCCGAAGGCGTGAAGGCCACCAAGTCACCCGATTTCATTCGCAAGATGAGCGACCTGGGCTACGACATTGTCGGCGGCACGCCGGAACTGATGGGATCCATGATCCAGGATGAGCTCAAGCGCTGGGGGCCGGTGGTGAAGGCGTCGGGCGCCAAGGTCGACTGAACGATCGCCTGGCTGCCCGGCCTCGGGCGGCCAGGATGCCGGTGGGCTTGTGCCCAGGCATTCACCCAGGGTCGGGACGGTGTTCCGACCCTTTTTTTTGAGGAAAACCCTGAAAATCAAGCGTCGGTTGCCGGATCGTTCACGCAGGGCTCTCATCCCTTCGGGCAGTGCGTTTACACTGTGACGAGGATGATTCGCACCTCGCCGAGGACAGCCATGACCCACCCGCTTCTCTCCCGCCTGTCGATTGCTGTTGCCGCCGCTGTGCTGGCCGCCTGCGGAGGGGCGTCCGATGACATGTCCGACGATCCGATGACCGTCGTGGCCGGGCAGATCGAGACGGCCGAGCCCGCACCCAGCACAACGGAAAAGGCGGTGTCGCTGGCCGCCGCGGCACGCGCCTCCCGTCCGATCGCCGACCGCTACATCGTGACCTTCAAATCAACTGCCGCAGTCCCGGATCTGCCGGCGCAGGCGTCGGCCATGGCGGGCAACGGGCAGGTTCACTTCACGTACTCGCGCGTGCTCAGGGGGTTCACGGTGTCGCTGCCGCCCGCTGCTGCCCAGGCCTTGCGCAACCATCCGCTGGTCGAGTCGGTCGAGCAGGACGTGACGGTGTCCACCTTGCAGACGGTGCAGCCGGGTGCCACCTGGGGGCTGGATCGGATCGATCAGCGTCTCCTGCCGCTCACCTCCTCGTATTCCTATGCGACCACCGCCCCGGGTGTGACCGCGTTCATCATCGATACCGGTGTGCGGGCCAGCCACAGCGAGTTCAGGTCGACCAGCACCGGAGCCAGTCGCGTTCAGGCCGGCTACACGGCCATTGCCGATGGTCGCGGCACCGATGACTGCAACGGCCATGGCACGCACGTTGCCGGCACGGTGGGCGGCTTGACCTGGGGGGTGGCCAAGGACGTCAACATCGTCCCGGTCCGAGTCCTTGACTGTGCCGGTTCGGGCTCGAGCTCCGGTGTCATCGCCGGCCTCGATTACGTGGCCCGCTCGCCGCTTCGCCCAGCGGTTGCCAACATGTCGCTGGGCGGCGGTGCCTCCTCCGCCATGGACACCGCGGTGCGCAACGCAGTGGCCGCTGGCGTCACGGTCGTGGTGGCTGCCGGCAACAGCAATGTCGACGCCTGCACCGCATCGCCGGCGCGTGAACCGGCTGCGATCACAGTGGGTGCGACCAGCTCCAACGATGCACGGGCGTCGTATTCGAACTTCGGTACCTGCCTGGATCTGTTCGCGCCAGGAACCTCGATCACCTCGGCAGGCACTGCCAGTGACACGGCTACGGCAACCTACAGCGGCACCTCGATGGCCTCGCCCCACACTGCCGGCTCGGCGGCGCTGGTGCTGGCGTCGGCGCCGTCGCTCACGCCCGCCCAGGTACAGGACCGAATCAAGGCCCTGGCCACTGCCGGCGCCGTCACGTCCTCGGGAACGAATTCACCCAATCTGATGCTGTTCAGCAATCCGGGCAATCAGTCGGTGCAACTGACGTCGGTGTCTCTGGGCGGGCTGACAGGATCACGCACCCTGAGCGGCAACCGCTGGAATGCGACGGCAACCATCACCGTGAAGAATGCCAGCGGGTCGGTGGTCTCGGGAGCTGTCGTGGCGGGCCGCTTCGTGGCCGGCACGGCCAGCGCGTCCGGGACCTGCACCACAGCCAGCAACGGGATCTGCACGCTCACGCTCACTCGCATCCTGAATTCGGTCGCAAGCGTCTCGTTCAGTGTGACCAACCTCAGTGGTGCCAGCATGAGTTACAACCCGGCGGCCAACGCGGTCGCCACGCAGATCACCATCGTTCGATGATTCGGCGTCAGGCGCTGGGCCCCTCTGCCTTCGCCTGATCCTCACCGCTGCGGGGGCCGTCGTTGCCCTGCCTTGAAGCTACCGCCGCCGGCCGGCGGCTGCGCGCCGTGAGCGGACGATGCTCAGGCCTGCGGCGCGATCGCCTTGCTCACGGTCAGCACGTTGCGCCCGTCCTCGTGGTGGTAGCTCACGCTGTCCATGAGCTGGCGAACCAGGTAGACCCCCAGGCCCCCGATGGGCCGGTCGTCCAGATCGGCTTCCAGGTCGGGTT
>JBILSK010000237.1:0-4395 GCA_044372165.1 Burkholderiaceae bacterium
GTTAAGCGCTGCAGACAAGTGGGAGTGATAGAGCCAGGGCTCATCCGGCCACATCGCGTCCTGAGTCGGACCAAAACGCGGCAAACGATCTTGAATGAACGACTGCAGCGACTGCAGCGACTGCTCGCGGGTCACGGGCCAGGCAAAGCCGTCCAGACGACCGGGATGATCGGCAAAGCGAGCACGGACGAGCTCGATCACCTCACGGGTGATGGCATCAGGCGCAAAACGCGCGGGCGCGGGCACCTGACCGGGACCTTCGCGACCGAATGACTCGCGGTTGTCCGCATCGAAATTCCACTGCCCACCCACAGGCTCGACACTTGCTGAACTGCGCTGGCCATCAACCGACGCTACACGCTGCATCAGCACCTCATGGCGCTTGCGCTGATCGCGATAGAAATGCTCCATGCGCAGGGCAGCACGGCCTCGGGCCCAGGCGGCGAACTCCTTGACGCTTGTGTAGAAGTGCCGGTCTTCGCGAACATCGAGCGCCAGCCCCTGGGCCGCCGCCGCAGCCTTGATCGCCTGCAGCACGCGCCAATCGCCCGGGGCGGTCATGACGAGACGTTCCGGCTTGAGCCGCAGGATGTCCGCGTGCAACTGCGCGCCCAGACTGACGTGAGTGCTGTCGGCATCGAGGCGCGCGTAATGCACGGGTCGCCCGGCTGCCTCGAGCGCCTGCGCGAAGTGGCGCATCGCAGACAGGAACATCGCCGTGCGCGGCTTGCTGGACCACACGTGGGTGGATTCTTCGGCAACCTCGGCCATCCAGACCGCATCGGCGGCAGAATCGAAGCCATCGAAGGCCGACGCGTCCAGGTCGAGCTGATCGCCCAGAACGATGATCAAGGCCCGCAGCTCAGCCACGTGCGGCCTTGTTGCGTCGGCAGGCGTCGGAGCAGTACTTCACCTCGGCCCAGTTCTTCGCCCAGCGCCGCCGCCAGGTCATCGACAGACCGCAACCTTCGCAGGGTTTGCTGGGCAAGGCAGCCTTGTTGCCGCGAAAGCCGGACGGGCGCGAGGTCTTCATGGGGCAGCGTCGTCTGTGAGCGAGCCTGGATCAAGCGCCCGATAGTACAGTGGCTGCTATCACTCGAATCGACTCAACCCTTCACGCCGCCTACCATGTACCGACTGCTGCTCCTGCTGATCACGGCCCTGCCCTTGTCCAGTCACGCCATCGAAGAGCCCGACTACCAGATCGTCCGAACCCTGGGCGAGATCGAGGTGCGCCGCTATGCGCCTTACCTCGTCGCCGAAGTGGTGCTGGAAGTCCCTGCAGAGGACGCAGGCAACCAAGCCTTTCCGATTCTTGCCGGCTACATCTTCGGCAAGAACAAGGGGGACAAGCGTTTTGCGATGACCGCGCCGGTCACGCAACGCGCAGCCTCTGTCCGCATGGAGATGACCGCGCCGGTGACGCAGTCCCCGGTGGCAGGGGGAACTCGGGTGCAATTCGTTCTGCCTCGAGGCGTGACGATGGAGACCGCCCCGGAGCCGCTCGATCCTCGAGTGCGGATTCGCGAGGAGCCGGCTGCCACCTGGGCCGTGATCCGCTATTCCGGTCGATGGACGCCGGAAAACGATCTCGAGCAACTGGGCAAGCTGAAGGCGGCCTTGCAGGCAGCCGGGCTGAAGGCGCACGGCGAGCCGGTTGTGGCGCGCTACAACCCGCCGTTCACGCCCTGGTTCATGCGGCGCAATGAGCTCTGGTTGGGCGTGCAACCTGAATGACAGGTCGTCGGACCTCGCGGCACCGGGGCGGTCTCAAGGCAAGCCTTCGCTACCCAGATAGGCACAGCCCCGATAGTCCCGAGCCGGCTCGGGCCGCGACACACGCACCACCGCGGTCATCCCGTAGACCGCATCGGCCATGGAATCACGGCAGAGCTTGGGCGTGAGCACCGCACGAAGTGCGGCGCTTTCGGTGGCGAGCGTCAGGCTTGCCTCGGGCCTGTCATGACGTCCCTGCGGCCAGCGCCATGACAGCGGAATGGGGGGTGCCGTGATCGTGGCCTCGCCCAGGCGCGTGAAGCTCACGGCCCGGCGGCCCGAGACCACCCGCCAGCCGGGCTCGTTACCCTGCGCGCTCATGCCGACGGGCTCCTTCGGACATCCCATCTCGATGCCCGCGCGGTTCAGACGATCGATCATCAGCGCGCCGTCCTGCATGCGCCCATAGGCCTCGAGGTACATCCCGCTCACGCGATCAAAGCCGATGTCGGTGATTGCTGCGGTGATGATCACCTCCGGAGAGACATCGTGCACACGAACCCGCCGACCTTTGGTGCAGGGGGTCAGATACAGGCGGTCTTCCTCGCGCACCAGCGTGCCCCGAAAGAGCGTTCGCGTCGCCTCCAGCGGCGGCAGCGTGCTCGACGCATCACGGACCAGCCGCGGCATTCGAGCCGCGGCAATCGGACGATCATCGCGATCAAGCAGCATGAGCGTTGCGGCATCAACACGGCGAAAGGTCTGGCGCCGCGTGTCATCGAAGGGTTCGATGCGGACCCGCTCGGGCAATGAATCGTTCAGGCGCAACCACGGGCCCATGCGCTCCTCGGTGCGATCGCCTTCGGGTGTACCGAGGTAGGTCAGGGTCATCCGATACACGAGCGGTGCACCACCCTGCCCCGTCGAGTACAGCGTGAGGACAGTGCGAATGCCGGTGCAATCGGCGCATGGCAGCGAGCCCACGTAGGGGCCGTCGGCGACCGGTCCCTGCGACACCGCTTGGGTCGGCCAGGCCACCATCAGGGCGGTCAAGGCGAACACACCCCGCAGCAGGCGAATGAACGGTCGGGTCAAGCGGGCAGGACTAAGCATGATTTCCCTGATCGAAGCATGTCTCGCGACTGAGGTTCCGACAGAGCCTGCCGGGCTGCACAATCTCCCCACTCATTTCGGAAGCGTAGCGCAATGGTTCAGCCCATCCATACGGCCCTCTTCTTCACGGTCGTGCTGCGGGTGTCGAGCGCCTACTTCCTGATGGGGGCCTGCCCGTGCTGATGCTCAAGCACGACAGGCCGGTCGATGCACGCTTTAAGCGTCCGAACTTCACGACGCGATTCGGCCCGTGGAATCGCGGGCCGTTAACATCCCGCTTCATTCGCACCGCCCGGCCCCGGCCCGCTGAGGACACCTCCCATGTCACCCCAACCCCAAACCAGTTCGCCCGCTGCCGAGCCGCCCGGCAGTGGATCCGCCTGGGAGGTGTTTCGCGTGTTCCTGAGGCTCGGGCTGACTTCGTTCGGCGGCCCGGTGGCGCATCTGGGCTTTTTTCGAAGCGAATTCGTCGAACGGCGCCAATGGCTGGATGACCGAAGCTATGCGGATCTGGTCGCGCTGTGCCAGTTTCTTCCCGGGCCTGCGAGCAGCCAGGTGGGCATGGCGCTGGGCTTGCGGCGTGCCGGCTGGATGGGTGCCCTGGCCGCTTGGCTGGGCTTCACGCTGCCGTCAGCGCTGGCGCTGATCCTCTTTGCCCTGGGGGTGGCTCAGGGCTCACACCTGGGCGCATCGGGCGCTGTGCAGGGTCTCAAGGTGCTTGCCGTGGCGGTCGTAGCGCAGGCGCTGTGGGGCATGTCGCGGTCACTGTGCCCCGACAGGCTGCGGGCGGGCATCGCGATTGCCGCGGCGCTGGTGGTGCTGGCCATGCCCACGGCCCTCGGTCAGATCACGGCCATCGTGATGGGCGGTCTGATCGGGCGGTGGGCGCTGAAGCTCGATCATTTGCCTGCGGCCACGCACATCGACTTCGGCGTTCGACCACGCACCGGCGCCCTGCTGCTCGGTCTGTTTGCAAGCCTGCTCGTCGTGTTGCCAGCCCTTGCCGCCACGAATTCTTCCCCATGGCTCCAGGCCACCGCAGTGTTCTATCAAGCCGGCGCGCTGGTGTTCGGGGGTGGCCATGTCGTGTTGCCGCTGCTGCAGGCGGGCGTGGTGCCGCCCGGGTGGGTCAGCAACGAAGCCTTTCTCGCCGGGTACGGCGCGGCACAGGCGGTGCCCGGACCGCTGTTCACCTTCGCCGCCTACCTGGGCGCCGCCATGACGGCCCCCCTGGGTGGGTGGCTGGGCGGACTGTGGCTGCTTGCCGTGATCTTCGTGCCGGCCTTCCTGCTTGTGGCCGGTGCGCTGCCCTTCTGGGAGACACTGCGGCAACGCGACGGCGTGCAGCGGGCCATGAGCGGCATCAACGCCGCCGTGGTGGGTGTATTGGGTGCCGCGCTCTACGACCCGGTGTGGACCAGCGCGATCCATTCGCGTGCGGACGCGGCCCTCGCTCTGGCCGCGTTCGGGTTGCTGGTGCATGCGCGCCTGTCACCGGTGTGGGTCGTGGGCTTGGCGGCGTTGGCCGGCTGGATGCTGCATCGGTGAGCATCCGGGTCGAAGTGG
>JBILSK010000238.1:0-4380 GCA_044372165.1 Burkholderiaceae bacterium
GTGCGCGGGCGCTCCCCGGAAGGGGCGGACGTGGATCTTGGGGGGGCCGGGTCAGAACCCGGAACCGTCGCGGCGGAGGGTCAGCCGGCTGTGCCGGCCGCCGCCGCGGCGGGCGGAAGCGAAGATACGCTTTCCGAGAGGGTACGACGAATCAGAGGTTGCTGTCCAGAAACTGGGTCAGCTTGGCCTTGGGGACCATGCCCACCTGAGTGGCGACTTCTTCGCCATTGCGAAACAGCTTGAGGGTCGGGATGCCGCGAATCCCCGAACGCTGGGTCACTTCGGGGTTGTCGTCGATGTTGAGCTTGACCACGCGAACCTTGCCGTCGTAATCCGTGGCGACCTCGTCGAGCATCGGGGCGAGCATCTTGCAGGGGCCGCACCATTCTGCCCAGTAGTCGACCAGCACCAGGCCATCGGCCTTGAGCACGTCGGCCTCGAAACTGGCGTCTGAAGTATGTGTGATGTCCATGATCTGACGGTGCTTGAGTGATGCCCCACGTTTTATCACAGGTCGATGCGGGCGATGCAGGTACCCCTGCGCAGGCCCCTTGCATTGGACTGATACAATCCGCGTCGGACGGGCCTCCTCGCATTCCGGCGTGGTCCACCTGGTCAGGTCCGGAAGGAAGCAGCCAACGCCGCTCCCCGGAAGTGCCGAGGGTCAGGCTCGTCCACCTCCCACCCACGCGTTCTCCATGTCGCATCAGGTCCTTGCCCGCAAGTGGCGCCCGCGAGATTTCGCCTCGCTGGTCGGCCAGGAACATGTGGTTCGCGCGCTGAGCCACGCGCTCGACAGCGGCCGCCTGCATCACGCCTATCTGTTCACCGGTACCCGGGGTGTCGGCAAGACGACCGTGTCCCGCATCCTGGCGCGGGCGCTCAATTGCGAGACCGGCGTCACCGCCACGCCCTGCGGCCAGTGCGGTGCCTGTCTGGCCATCGAGCAGGGACGGTTTCCGGACTACGTCGAGATGGACGCGGCCTCCAACCGCGGCGTGGACGAGATGGCCCAGCTGCTCGAGCAGGTGGTCTATTCGCCCGTGTCGGGACGCTACAAGGTCTACATGATCGACGAAGTCCACATGCTCAGCGGGCATGCCTTCAATGCGATGCTGAAGACCCTGGAGGAGCCGCCGGCGCATGTGATCTTCATCCTGGCGACCACCGATCCGCGCAAGGTGCCGGTGACGGTGCTGTCGCGTTGTCTGCAGTTCAATCTCAAGAATCTGCCGCCGCCTGCGATCGCCCGGCACCTTGCCACCGTCCTGCAGGCCGAAGGCGTGCCCTTCGAGCCGCCCGCGCTCGCCCAGATCGGTCGCGCGGCAGCCGGCAGCATGCGCGATGCACTGTCCTTGCTCGACCAGGCGATTGCGCACGGCGGCGGACAGGTTCTGGAAGCGGGCGTGCGCGACATGCTGGGCGTGGTCGATCGTCGCGACCTCGAGCGGGTCCTCGATGCACTCGAGGCAGGCGATGGCCGTGCCCTGGTCGGCATTGCCGACGACATGCTGATCGGTAACGCGCCCTTCGAGCGAACCCTGCTCGACTTCGCCGCCCTGTTGCAGCGCATTGCGCTGGCTCAGGTCGGCGTGGTGTCCGACGAGGACGACGGCGATCTGCCGCCGCGCTGGGCGCCGCGAGTCAGCCCCGAAGATCTGCAGGCCTGGTATCAGATCGCCATTCATGGCGTGCGCGACCTGCCCTTGGCACCCGATCCGCATGCCGGTTTCACCATGACGCTGTTGCGCTTGCTGGCCTTTCGCGCGGGTGCCGCGGGCTTGAGGCCGACGGCAGTACCAGCGGCCGTGCAGTCGGCCGGAGTCCAGGGGGTGTCGTCAGCGGTCGGTGCAGGGCAGGCGGGCGAGTCGCGCGATCCGATCGCCGCGGCGCGGGCTGCCGCGCTCGCTGCGACGCGTCCTGCTTCGCCGCGACCGTCTGCATCGCGGCCGTCGGCACCGCCGAACGCGGCCCCGGCCCTTGCCGCTCAGCCTTCTGCCCCTGAGCCTTCTGCCCCTCAACGAGCCCCAGCGCCGCCTGCAGCCACACCAGCTGAGTCTGAGCCGCGCGTCCTTTCGCCGGCTTCGCCGCCCACTGCGGACGCCGCCGAAGCGCAGAACACTGCGGCACCCCCTGATTTCGACGGCAACTGGCCAGCCCTGGCCGCCGCGGTGAATGCGCGACTCGGACGGGCTGGCCTGGTCGGTCAGTTCATGACCCAGAGCGAGTTGATCAGCCTGCAAGGCAATGTCTTCTCGCTGCGCGTGCCGGTGAGGCCATTGGCCGAGCCCGCGCTGGTCGGCAAGGTGCGCGACATGCTCACGACCCACTTCGGTTGCCCCGTCACCCTGAAGGTCGATGTGGGCGCCGTGCGTGGGCCGACGGTTGCGGCCGTGATCTCTCGTGAACAGGCCGAGGCGCAGGCCGAGGCCCAGTCCACGATAGAAAGCGATCCTTTCGTGAAAACCCTGCTGACCGGTTTCGACGGTACGATCCTGCCCGATTCGATCCAGCCGCTCGCCCCCCCCAACGGAGAACGCACCCCATGATGAAGAACCAGCTTGCCGGCCTGATGAAGCAGGCCCAGCAGATGCAGGACAACCTCAAGCGCGCCCAGGACCAGCTGGCAGGCGTCGAGGTGGAAGGTCAGTCAGGCGCCGGACTGGTCAAGGTCCTGGTGACCTGTCGCAATGACGTCAAGCGGGTCACGATCGACCCCAGCCTGATGGGTGAAGACAAGGACATGCTGGAAGATCTGGTCACGGCGGCGATCAATGACGCCCTGCGTCGCGCCGAGCAGACCGCGTCCGAGCGCATGGCCTCGGTCACGCAAGGCCTGCCCCTGCCGCCCGGCTTCAAGATGCCGTTCTGATCGGGCGTCGGCGAACATGGGATCACCGGCCGCGCTCGATGCACTCATCGCGGCCTTTCGGCGGCTGCCGGGTGTCGGTCCCCGCACGGCCCAGCGCTATGCCTATCACCTGCTGCAGCACGATCGCGAAGCCGCAGACGCCATCGCCAGTGCCCTCATCGACGCCACCTCGCGCATCCAGCATTGCAGTCGGTGCAACACCTTCAGCGAACTCGAGGTCTGCGAGACCTGCACCTCGACTCGCCGGGACCCCTCTTTGCTGTGCGTCGTGGAAACCCCGGCAGACCAGGTCACGCTGGAGCACACCCTGGCCTTCGAGGGCCTTTATTTCGTGCTGATGGGGCGACTGTCGCCCCTGGACGGCATCGGGCCCTCGGAAATCCACTTCGACCGCCTGCTGACCCGTGCCTCGGATGGCGTGGTGACCGAAGTGATCCTCGCCACCAACTTCACGCAGGAAGGCGAAGCCACGGCGCACTACATCGGCGAGAAGCTGCGCGCCCGCGGGCTGAAGGTCTCCCGTCTGGCCCGTGGCGTGCCGGTGGGGGGCGAGCTTGAATATGTCGATGCAGCCACGGTGGCGCAGGCCATGCGCGACCGTCGCCGCGTCGACTGAACCTGGACGATCATCATGACACTCACGATTGCGGGCTGGGTCCTGCTCGCCTCGTTCTTCCTCCCCATCCTGGCCGCGGGCATTGCCAAGGCCGGGCGTCGGGATTTCGACAATGCACATCCGCGCGACTGGGAGGCCTCGCTCACGGGGTATCGGGCTCGTGCCGTGGCCGCGATGAACAACACCTACGAAGCGCTGCCCTTCTTTGCCGCGGCAGTGATCATGGCCCATCTCATGAAGGCACCGCAGGGGCGGCTCGATACCCTGGCCATCGTCTGGTTCGCGCTGCGGCTGATCTTTCTGGCCTGCTATGTCGGCGATCGCCCCAGCCTGCGCTCGCTGGTCTGGGTGGCAGCACTCGCGGTGACGGTCTGGATCTTCGTGCTGGGCGCTTGAGCGTCACTGCACTGCGTCGCACGCCCAAGTTGCCACCTGTCTGCTGGAGACGAACATGGATCTTTCGACACTCATCGGATTGCTCACCTTCCTGGTCGTCGGATTCGGTGGCGGATGGTTGTGGCAGGCGCGTCGCACGCCCCCTGCGCCGCGCGAGGTGCTGGTGCGAGGGTCCATCGACGAGTTGCGTGCCATCGGCGAACTGTCGGTCTTCAAGGCAGTCAGCAAGGACCTGATCACCCACAGCGACGACACCTTCGGGGATTTCGGGCGCAAGTACCTGTCCTGGGCGTTCACCCGCAAGAAGCTGGCGATGGTGTTCGAGTTCGAGATGGATTTTCGCTATGACCTGCACAGCGACCAATTTCGCATCGAGGCCGTGCGCTCGCTGACGGATGTCGGTCCGCAGGGTGGGCCGCCGGGTGCCCCGGCGATGGCCGTCATCGATATGCCGCCCTGCAAGATCGAGGTGTCGCTCAAGGACCTGTCCTTCTAC
>JBILSK010000239.1:0-4379 GCA_044372165.1 Burkholderiaceae bacterium
TGAGCACCGCCTGCTTGCGCAGGGCCGATAGGCGAGCCTGCCGGTTTGCCGCCGCGCTGATGTGTCAGCAGCCCTGCAGGCCCGGCCGTAGAATGCAGTCCATGTTCCCGGCTGCCTGCGCGTGGCCGGCCCGATCCGCACCCTTGGCCTTGCGATGACCACCAACGACACCTTCCTGCGCGCCCTGCTGCGCCAGCCTACCGACTACACCCCGATCTGGCTGATGCGCCAGGCGGGTCGCTACCTGCCTGAATACAAGGCGACCCGGGCACGTGCCGGCAGCTTCCTGGGCCTGTGCACCAACCCCGAGCTGGCCTGCGAAGTGACTCTGCAGCCCCTGGCGCGTTATCCGCTGGATGCCGCCATCCTGTTTTCCGACATCCTCACCGTGCCGGACGCCATGGGCCTGGGCCTGTATTTCTCGGAAGGCGAAGGCCCGAAATTCAGCAACCCGGTGCGCGATGAGGCGGCAGTCCGCAAGCTGGCCGTGCCCGATCCGAACGTCGAGCTGCGCTATGTCATGGACGCGGTGAAGACCATCCGCGGCGCGCTGGCCGACCGCGTGCCCCTGATCGGTTTTTCGGGCAGCCCCTGGACCCTGGCCTGCTACATGGTCGAAGGCGGCGGCAGCGACGACTTCCGCCTGGTCAAGGGGATGATGTACAAGCGCCCCGACCTGATGCACACCATGCTCGAGGTCACCGCGAACGCGGTGCGCGATTACCTCAACGCCCAGATCGAGGCGGGCGCCCAGGCGGTGATGATCTTCGACACCTGGGGCGGCATTCTGCCCGACGGTCACTATCAGAAGTTCTCGCTGGGCTACATCCGCCGCGTGTTGCAGGGGCTGAAGCTGGAACGCGAAGAACGGGGCCCGGACGGCACGGTGCGCCGGGTACGGGTGCCTTCCATCGTCTTCACCAAGGGTGGCGGCCTGTGGCTGGAGGACATCGCGGCCAGCGGCTGCGACGCCGTGGGTGTGGACTGGACGGTCAACCTGGGCCAGGCCCGGGCCCGGGTGGGCGCCCGCGTGGCGCTGCAGGGCAACCTCGACCCGATGGTGTTGATGGCCGATTCCGGCCAGATCCAGGGCGAAGCGATCAAGACCCTGGAAAGCTACGGCATCCCCCAGGACGGCCACGGCCATGTCTTCAACCTGGGCCACGGCATCTCGCAGTTCACCCCCCCCGAAAGCGTCACTGCGCTGGTCGAGGCGGTGCACCGCTACAGCCGCGAACAGCGCCGCCGCGGGCCGGCTGCATCCAGCCTATAGCACACTTGGTGGGGCTTGCACGAGGCGGTCGCAAGCCCTTCGCAAGTCGCTGGCCGGCGCGACTTATGCACATTTCGAGCGAACGAGTCAAGTTGGGAGGTATGCACGTGTTCCTGGACGACTCGGCCGGTGTGCATGCGCAAGTGTTTGATTTTGCTGTTGTTATATTTGTGCAAAATTTGAGCAGGCCTGCTCGGACCACGCTTTGATGCGGGTTTTCGGGGGGTTGACCCCCTCTTTCCACACTTTTATCCACAGCTTGTGTGAACACTCTGGAAAAGTGTCGGCGCGACGGGCTCTTGCGCCCTCTTTGAAGGTTTTACTTTAAGTCGTGAGCGCCTCCGCCACCGTCGCTCGGGTCGCTCTGGACGTCCCGCTGCCCGAGCTCTTCGACTATCTGGTTGCGCCTGAATGGCCGGTGCAGGTCGGCGACTGGGTGGTCGTGCCCTGGGGCAAGGCGCGTCGGGTGGGCCTGGTGGTGGCGCTCGCCGAGGGGTCCTCGCTCCCCCCGGAGCGCCTGCGTCCGCTGGAGTCCCTGCTGCCCGGCATGCCCCGTCTGGGGGCCGAGTGGTTGGACCTGATCGGCTTTGCCGCGCGCTACTACCACGTGGGCGTGGGCGAGCTGGCGCTGCCCTCGGTGCCCAAGCTGCTGCGCACGGTGCCGGCGGCCAAGGCGCGTGGCGTGGCTGCCGACCGCGCCCGCCAGCGCTTCGACAGCACCGTCACGGCCCGGGCCGGGCACTCGAATCAGGCAGTAAATACACCATATGAGCGAGTGCTCACGCCTGAGCAGATCGCTGCCCTGCAACAGCTGAGTGCGAAGACCGGACACGCGGTTCACCTGCTGCATGGCATCACCGGCAGTGGCAAGACCGAAGTCTATTTCCGCTGGATCGAGCGGCTGCTCGCCGGCCACGACACGGCACAGGCGCTGATCCTGGTCCCGGAGATCGCGCTCACGCCGGAGCTGGGGCGGCGCATCCGCGAGCGCTTCCCGGGATGGCCGCTGGCCATCCTGCACAGCGACATGCCGGATGCCGACCGCGCCGCGCACTGGCTGGCGGCCGCCGAAGGGCGGGCGCGCATCGTTCTGGGCACGCGTCTGGCGGTGCTGGCGCCCTTGCCCGGGCTGGTGGCGATCGTGGTCGACGAGGAGCACGATGCCTCCTTCAAGCAGCAGGAAGGCGCCCGCTACTCGGCCCGCGACCTGGCGATTGCGCTGGGCGCCCGGCGCCAGCTGCCGGTGGTCCTGGGCTCGGCCACGCCCTCGCTGGAGACCTGGCACGCCGCCCGGCGCGGCCGCTACCAGATTGCCACCCTGAAGGTGCGGGCGAGCGGGGCGGCCCTGCCGGTGGTGCATCGGGTGCCCTTGAAGGGCGCCAGCCTGCGCCATGGCCTGACTGAAGGCGTCATCAACGCAGTCATCCAGACGGTGGCTCGCGGCGAGCAGGCCCTGGTCTTTCTGAACCGACGCGGTTACACCCCGGTGCTGTCCTGCGCAGCCTGCGGCTGGCTGAGCCGCTGCGAGGACTGCGACGCCTATCGGGTGATGCACCGCCTGGGCGGCCCGCCGGCCGCGGCGAGCGCCGATGCCCCCGCCCGGCCGCCCCGCTACCGCCTGATCTGCCATCACTGTGCCTCGGAGCGCCCGGTGCCGCGGGCCTGCCCGGAGTGCGGCAACGTCGATCTGGCCGGGCTGGGCCAAGGCACCCAGCGCCTGGAAGAAGGCCTGGCCGAGCTCTTTCCGGGCGCGCGCATCGGGCGCCTGGACCGCGATGTGGCCCGCCGGCGCGGCGCAGCCGAGTCGGTGCTGGAGGCCGCGCATGCCGGCGAGGTGGATGTGCTGGTCGGCACCCAGATGCTCGCCAAGGGACATGACTTTCGCCGCCTGACGCTGGTGGTGGTGGTCGATGCGGACGCTGCGCTCTTTGCCGCCGACTTTCGCGCCCCGGAGCGGCTCTTTGCCACCCTGATGCAGGTCGCCGGGCGCGCCGGGCGCCATCACGCCGCCAGCCGCGTGCTGATCCAGACCCGCTTTCCCGAGCACCCGGTCTACACCGCCCTGGCGGCGCATGACTACGAGCGCTTTGCCGCCAGCCAACTGGAGGAGCGCGAGCAGGCGGGCCTGCCGCCCTTCGTGCACCAGGCGCTGCTCACCGCCCAGGCGCGCGGCGCCGAGCAGGCCACCGGGTTTCTGGCCGAGGCCCGACGGCTGCTGCTGGACGGCCCCATGGACCCGCCGGCCCCCCTGGACGCACTGGAGCGGCTGATCGTCTGCGACCCGGTGCCCATGCCGGTCGCCCAGCTGCGCGGCATGGCGCGCGCCCAGATGCTGATCGAATCGGCCTCGCGACCCGCCTTGCATGCAGTGTTGTGGGCCTGGCTTGCGGCCCTGCGCGAGCAACGATCCTCGGTGCGCTGGCAGCTGGTGGTGGACCCGCTCGAGATCTGAAGTATCCTGCGCCCCCCACCTGCGCCCACCCGATGTCCGACACCCTGAATCCCGCCCAGCTCGAGGCGGTCCGATACCTCGATGGCCCCTGTCTGGTGATTGCCGGCGCGGGCAGCGGCAAGACCCGCGTCATCACCCGCAAGATCACCCATCTGATCGACAGCGGGGTCACGCCCCGGGCGATCGCGGCCATCACCTTCACCAACAAGGCGGCCAAGGAGATGGCCGAGCGCCTGAAGCAGATGGTCACGCTCAGCCCCAGGGATCAGCCGCTGGTGTCGACCTTCCACTCGCTGGGCGTGCAGATGCTGCGCGAGGACGGGCCTGCGCTGGGCCTGAAGAAGGCCTTCTCGATTCTCGATTCGGATGATGCCGCCGGCATCATTGCCCAGCTGGTCGGCACGACCGATCGCAAGGTCGCCCGCGCCGTGCAAGGTCGCATTTCACTCTGGAAGAACGCGGGCCTCGATCCGGCCGAGGCCGCCGCCGCGGCGCGTGACAACGACGAACACGCCGCGGCACACGCTTACAGGGACTATGCCGCGACCCTGACCGGCTATCAGGCGGTGGACTTCGACGACCTGATCGGCCTGCCCCTGAAGATGCTGCGCGAGCACCCTGAGGTGGCCGAGCGCTGGCAGAACCGGCTGCGCT
>JBILSK010000240.1:0-4359 GCA_044372165.1 Burkholderiaceae bacterium
GTTGCCCGCGTCGAGTTCGATGCGCGAGGCGCCCTCGGTGGCGGCAGCCAGCAGCATGGCAGTCCATCGAGCGGCGACCAGGCTGTTTGCGGGCTGCAGCACACCGTGCGCCTGCAGGAGCACGCTGTCGTGGCGCGTGGCCGCGATGCGCGAGGCGCTGTTGCTGGACAGGATGGTGCCGGACGGATCGGTCACGAAGGCGGGATTGGCCATGGTTTCGACCAGCATCGACAGCCTGCGATCCAGGGGCACCGGGCCGTCGGCGTGGCCGTGTCGGGGCCGATGCGACTCATGTGGCAACGAAGAGTGTGAGTACACGAGAGTCGGTTGCACGGAATGAAAACACGACATGATCTACCGTACGTACATGTCTGTAAATCGTCCGGAATGATTGCCCCAAGGCAAGGTTTGACGCCGATCATGAAATGCACGGCAAGGATGACGGTGTCGGGCGCATTGCGTGGTCAGATCATCGACCCAGCATGCGCTCGAAGCAGTCGATCTTCACTGTGAAGGCACGAGCCTGGTCGGCAATATCCTCGGTGTCCAGGCGAGGCCCGGGCACACCGTCTGCGTATGCGACGCCCTGGGCGCTCAGGAAGGGGCGGATCGTTTCGGGGCGGATGGCGAAATTCACGGCGGTCGCGTTGTAGCGGGCATTGAAGAGACTGGACGAGCGCGCCACGACCAGCCCCAGCACCTGGCCGCTCTTGTCGAGCACCGGGCCGCCGCTGTTGCCGGGTTGCAGCGGCGCGGACATCTGGAACTGGCCCGGATGGTTGTTCAGACCACCGAGCGCATTGACCACGCCCACCTGCACGTTCATGTCGCTGGCCAGCACCGAAGCCAGAGGGTAGCCGGTGACGGTGACCGACTCGCCGGTCACCGCAGACCGTCGCACCGGCAGGCCTGCGGCCAATGCGGCAGGCGGGGGCGGAAGACCGGTCACGGACAGCAGGGCCAGATCGTTGGCCGTGTCCTGTCCGACGATCGCCGCCGAGACCCGGCGCCCATCGAGGGAGGCTTCGATGCGCCGGCAGCCGACCACCACATGGGCATTGGTGAGCACCCGTTCCGCGGCGATCCGCAGCCCCGACCCTGACCCTCGTCCCTCGCAGGACAGCGTGAACAGGCGCTGGGTGGCACTGCCCGGGACCAGGGCCTGAGGGGTGCCGGGCCCGATGAAACGCGGGTCCGGGCGCGCGCTGGCTGGCTGGCTCGCTGTGCGGTCACTGAAGGCACGGGCGTCGGCGGTGCGCACGGTTCGGTTGCGACAATCGAATTCGCGCAGCAGGACGGTGGCGCCCGAACGCTGGCCGCTGGTCTCGGGCAAGCCCGGCACGAGCAGCTGGGCGACGGTGACTCCATTGCCCTGCCGTCGGGCCGTGCCGGGTTGGAAGTAGTGCAGCCCCGAGGGATCGGCGCCCGCCGCCGCCGCCGTGCCCAGAGGCTGCCAGCCACGGGCCAGCAGGGCCTGGTCGAGCTGGCGGCGATAGAGCGGATCGCGCAGGTCGGCGGCCGAGGCCGCTGCCGGATCACTGGCCGGCGTCGTCCCTGCGGGCGGCGAACTCGGACGCATCTCGGCAGAGGGGCCGGCGGATTCTGTGCGCGGGGCCGATGGCGCGGTGCATCCGGCAAGCAGCGCCACCAGGACGGGCAGCAGCAGACGGGCCTGGCGTGTGGGGAAGGGTTCGATGTCCATGGCCTGGGGGTCAGTGTGGGCGGCGCGATCGGCCGGCGGCTCGAAAGCTTGCGGGACGCGGCCTGTCCGGTGCAAGCCCGCCACAGCGCGCTGATTCGATCGGGTCAGCGGCTTGCGGCACAATGTCGCACCGGTCACCCAGGCACTCTCATGTCCGCTGCGCTTCACCAGAGCTCTCTTTCGTCCCTGCCTCTGCTCTCGCGCGGCAAGGTTCGCGACAACTACGCCGTCGGCACCGACAAGCTGCTGATCGTCACCAGCGATCGCCTGTCGGCCTTCGATGTGGTCATGAACGAGCCGATTCCCGACAAGGGCAAGGTGCTCAACCAGATGGCGCAGTTCTGGTTCGACCGCCTGGCCGACGTGGTGCCCAATCACCTGACCGGCATCGCGCCCGAATCGATGGTGGCGCCCGCGGAGATCGAGCAGGTCCGCGGTCGGTCCATGGTGGTCAAGCGCCTGAAGCCGATCATGGTCGAGGCGGTGGTGCGCGGCTACCTGATCGGGTCCGGCTGGAAGGACTACCAGGACACGGGCTCGGTGTGCGGCATAAAGCTACCTGCCGGGCTGCAGCTGGCGCAGCAGTTGCCCGAGCCGATCTTCACGCCCGCCCGCAAGGCCGAGCTGGGCGAGCATGACGAGAACATCAGCTTTGCCCAGATGATTGAAGCGATCGGCGCGCCGCTGGCCGAGCGCATCCGCAGCGTGTCGCTGGAGCTGTACCGGCGGGCGGCCGAGTATGCGGCGGGCCGTGGAATCATCATTGCCGACACCAAGTTCGAGTTCGGCCTGGACGAAGCCGGCACGCTGCACCTGATGGACGAAGTCCTCACCGCAGATTCCTCGCGCTTCTGGCCGGCCGACTCCTACCGGGTCGGCATCTCGCCGCCGAGCTTTGACAAGCAGTACGTGCGTGATTACCTCGAAACCCTCACCGACTGGGGCAAACGCCCGCCTGCGCCCACGTTGCCCCCCGAAGTGATCGCGCGAACCGCCGACAAATATCGCGAGGCCTTGCAGCGTCTGACCGGCCATGGCCTGGCCTGAATCGAGTCCGAGGAGCGCGACATCGTGAGCATCGAGCAGCCCCGGGTGGGTGTGGTGATGGGCAGCAGCAGCGACTGGGAGGTCATGCGCCATGCGGTCGAGATGCTGCAGGCCTTCGAGGTGCCGCATGAGGCCCGCGTGGTGTCCGCCCACCGCATGCCCGATGAGATGTTCGCCTATGCCGAGGCCGCCGAGGGCCGTGGCCTGCGCGCGATCATCGCCGGCGCGGGCGGCGCTGCGCACTTGCCGGGCATGATTGCCGCCAAGACCCAGGTGCCGGTGTTCGGCGTGCCGGTGCCCTCGAAGTACCTGCGTGGCGAAGACTCGCTGCTGTCCATCGTCCAGATGCCCAAGGGCATTCCGGTGGCAACCTTCGCCATCGGCGAGGCGGGCGCCGCGAATGCGGCCCTGCATGTGATCGCCATCCTGGCCGCAGGCGACACCGACCTGGCGGCTCGCCTGCGGGCCTTTCGCGAACGGCAGACCCAGGCCGCCCGCGACATGAAGTTGCCGCCGGCCTGAGCGCCTGCGCGGTTCACCGTCTCCGACTCTCCCACCGTCAGCAATGCCTGCATCCGCTCATCGTCCCGTTCCTGCGCTGCCCCCGGGCTCCTGGCTTGGTCTGCTCGGCGGCGGGCAGCTCGGTCGCATGTTCTGCATGGCCGCCCAGAGCCTGGGCTACAAGGTGTGCGTGCTGGATCCGGGCACCGATAGCCCGGCCGGAACGGTGGCCGATCGGCACCTGCGCGCGGACTACCTCGATGAGGCGGCGCTCGACGAGTTGGCGCGCCTGTGCGGAGCAGCCACCACCGAGTTCGAAAACGTGCCGGCGAAGGCTCTGGAGCGGCTGGCGCGCGACTGCGTGGTGAGCCCCTCTGCGGCGTCGGTGGCCATCGCCCAGGACCGTATCGTCGAGAAGGATTTCATCCGGAGCTGCAACATCGATGTCGCGCCCTATTGCGTGGTGACCTCGCGAGCCGATCTGCTGGCCGCCGACGACGCGCTCTTTCCCGCGATCCTCAAGGTCGCCCGGCTCGGTTATGACGGCAAGGGCCAGTTTCGCGTGGCCGACCGCGCCCAGGCGCTGGCCGCCTTCGAGGGCGACGGCGGCGTGGGCGGCGTGCCCTGCGTGCTGGAAAAGCGGCTGGACCTGGCGCTCGAATTGTCGGTGGTGGTGGCGCGCGGCTTCGATGGCCGTGCCCTGGCCTATCCGGTGGCCGAGAACGAGCATCGCGGCGGCATCCTCGCGCTGTCGACCGTGCCGGCCCGGGTCAGCGAGGCGGTAGCGCAGCGCGCCACCGAAGCCACGCTGGAAATTGCAGCGCGCCTGGAGTACGTCGGCGTGCTGTGCGTCGAGTTCTTCCTGCTCACCGACGGCCGGCTGGTGGTCAACGAAATGGCGCCCCGGCCGCACAATTCCGGCCACTACACCATCGATGCCTGCATCACCAGCCAGTTCGAGCAGCAGGTTCGCGTGCTGGCTGGCCTGCCGCTGGGTTCGGTGCAGGCGCTGGCGCCCTCGGTGATGGTCAATCTGCTGGGCGACTGCTGGTTTCCGGACGGCGAGCAGCAGGGGGCACGCGAGCCCGACTGGGCGGCGGTGCTGGCCC
>JBILSK010000241.1:0-4358 GCA_044372165.1 Burkholderiaceae bacterium
GGAGCTGAGCATAGAAGGGGTCACGGCCCGCCAGGTTGGCCGGATCAGCCGCATCGCCCCGGGCACCCAGACCGGCACCCGTTCGGTCCCGGTCTACATCGCACTCGACAACCGTGACCCTGCCGTGCGAGCCGGCCTGTTCGCCCAGGGACGCCTGACGGTGGACACCCGCACCGGCGTGATCAGCGTGCCGGCTGCCGCCATCCGGGATGCAGGCGCGCGCACCTTCGTGTATCTGATCGCCCAGGACCGGCTGGTCGAACGCGAAGTGAAGACCGGCCTGCGCGACGACAGCCATCCCGGTGGCGATCGCATCGAGATCGTGAGCGGCCTGTCGGCCGGCGACCGCATCGTGGGCTCCAACCTGGGTCGCCTGCGTCCGGGCAGTCCGGTGCGCGTGGTCAACGTGGCGGCCCCGCAGGCACGCTGAGCGTCTCACCCCAGCCCCTCCTCACTTTCACCGCCGCGCCCTGCGCCCGACCCGCCATGTGGTTCACCCGAGTCTCGATCAGCAATCCGGTGCTGGCCACCATGATGATGCTGGCCTTCGTGGTGCTCGGCCTGTTTTCCTACAACCGCCTGCCGGTCGACCAGTTCCCCGACATCAACTTTCCGGTGGTCGTGGTCACCACCGAATACCCGGGTGCCGCGCCCGAGATCGTCGAAAGCGATGTCTCGCGCCGAATCGAGGAGCAGGTCAACACCATCAGCGGCATCAATCGGCTGAGCTCGCGTTCCTACGAGGGCATGTCGACCGTCATCATCGAATTCGATCTGCTGACCGATTCGGCCCGCGCCGCCCAGGATGTGCGGGAGAAAATCGCGCTGGTTCGCCCCTCCTTCAAGAAGGAGGTCAAGGAGCCGGTGGTCTCGCGCATCAATCCGGACGACCAGCCGATCGTGTCCCTGGCCATTCGCTCAGCCACGCGCGATGCCCGCTCGCTCACGACCCTGGCCGAGCAGGTGGTCAAGCGTCGCCTCGAAAACGCCCGGGGCGTGGGCCGGGTGACGGTGGTGGGCGGTGTGCGCCGCGAAATCCAGATCGTGCTCAAGCCCGCCGAGATGGAGTCGCTCAAGGTCGGGGTCGATCAGATCCTCACCGCGCTGCGCAATGAGAACCTCGAGCTGCCCGCCGGCAGCGTGCTGACCCGGGATCGCGAGCAGGCCGTGCAGGTCCGCGGTCGGCTGGCCTCGGTGGCCGACTTCGAGCGCATCGTGGTGGCGCGGCGGGGCGGCCAGCCGATCTACCTCGCGCAACTGGCCCGGGTGGTCGATGGCCAGGAAGAAGCCGAGTCGACGGCGCTGGTCAACGGTGAAGCCGCGATCTCGCTGGATATCGTCAAGTCCCAGGGCGAGAACACCCTGGCCGTCGTGGGCGAAGTCCGCCGAATTGCCGATGCCCTGGGCAGCCAGCTGCCCGAAGACGTGAAGATCTCGGTCGTGCGCGACCAATCGACCCCGATCCGCAATTCGGTGGCCGGCGTGAAGAACAACATCCTCGAAGGCGCGGCGCTCACCGTGGCCATCGTGTTCCTCTTCCTGTCGTCCTGGCGCTCGACGGTCATCACCGGCCTCACCTTGCCGATCTCGCTGATCGGCACCTTCCTGGCCATGTATGCGATGGGCTTCACCATCAACATGGTCACCCTGCTTGCGCTGTCGATCTGCGTGGGCCTGCTGATCGACGACGCGATCGTGGTGCGCGAGAACATCGTGCGGCATCAGGCCATGGGCAAGCACCACCGCCAGGCGGCACTCGATGGCACGGCCGAGATCGGCCTGGCCGTGACGGCCACCACACTGACCATCGTTGCGGTGTTTCTGCCAGTCGGTTTCATGGGCGGCATCATCGGGCGCTTTTTCAAGCAGTTCGGCATCACCGTGGCCTTCGCGGTGCTGCTGTCGATGTTCATCAGCTTCACCCTTGACCCCATGCTGTCAGCCGTCTGGCGCGACCCGGATGCGGCCGGTGCGCGCGGCACCGGCTGGCTGGCCCGGGCGCTGCGTGCCTTCGATCGCGGCGTGCGCGCACTGGAGCAGGTCTACGTGTCGGTGCTGCGCTGGGGGCTGGCCCATCGCTGGACCACGGTCGGGCTGGCCGTGCTGTCCTTCGTGGCCGCGCTGGCCATCGGCAAGGGGCTGGGCGCGGAATTCGTGCCCCAGGCCGACAACAACGAACTGGTGGTGCAGTACTACACGCCGGTGGGCTCCTCGCTCGAGCTCACGCAGGACAAGACCCGGCAGGTCGACGCCGTGCTGCGCGGCTTTCCCGAAGCGGTCTACACCTACGCCACGATCAACACCGGAGTGGTCCAGGGCAAGAACTACGCTTCGGTGTTCGTGCGCCTGAAGGACCGATCGCAACGCACACGGTCGGTGAAGCAGCTGATTCCGGCCGTGCGCGAGCGGCTGTCGCAGGTGGCCGGCGTCACGCTCACCCATGTCGGCGTGCAGGGCAGCTTCGGCACCTCCAAGCAGTTCGACGTCAGCATCCAGGGCCCGGACCAGCGCGAGCTCGAGGAGATCGCAGCGCGCGCCGTGGCGCAGATGCGCGAGGTCCCGGGCATTGTCGACATCGACACCAGCTCCAAGCCCTCCAAGCCCACGGTCGCGATCACCGTCGACCGCAATCTCGCCTCCGACCTCGGGCTGGGCGTGGCGCAGATCGGCGCGGCCCTGCGGCCCTTGCTGGCCGGCGAGATCGCGACGACCTGGAAAGGACCTGACGACGAGAACTACGAAGTGCGACTGCGGCTGCCGCGCAGCGAGCGACGCACGGTCGAGGACATGGCCCGTCTCACCCTCGCCTCGGCGCAGCTCGATGCCACCGGCGCGCCGCGCATGGTGCCCCTGCGCCAGGTGGCCCGCCTGGATGAAACCGAAGGCCCCACCCAGATCAATCGCCGCAACCTCACCCGCGAGGTGGCCCTGTCGGCCAATGTCAGCAGCGGCGCACCGGGCACCGTGGGTCTGGAGGTGATCTCGCGACTGAAGAAACTCGACCTGCCCCCCGGCTATTCGTTCGTCACCAGTGGCGCGACCAAGGACATGCAGGAAAGCTTCGGCTATGCGGTGCAGGCCCTGCTGCTGGCGGTGGTCTTCATCTACATGATCCTGGCCTCGCAATTTCGCAGCTTCATTCAGCCGCTGTCCATCATGGCCTCGCTGCCGCTGTCCCTGATCGGCGTGATGATCGCCCTGCTGGCCTGGCGCTCCACCCTGAACATCTTCTCGATCATCGGCTTCATCATGCTGATGGGCCTGGTGACCAAGAACGCGATCCTGCTGATCGACTACGCCAATCAGCAGCGCCTCAAGGGGGTCGCACGAAGCGCCGCCCTGCTGCAGGCCGCCGAAGTGCGACTGCGTCCCATCCTGATGACCACGCTGGCGATGGTCTTCGGCATGATCCCGCTGGCGGTTTCCACCAGCGAAGGCTCCGAGCAGCGATCGGGCATGGCCCACGCCGTCATCGGCGGGGTGATTGCCTCGACCCTGCTGACCTTGCTGGTCGTGCCCGTCCTGTATTCCTTGCTTGACGACCTGTCCGCGCGCTTCCGGAAGTCCCCGCCTGCGGATGAACCGTTAGAATCAGCCCCTGCCCAATCCGCCTGACCGCACACCGATGAGTACCCAGATGGACGTCGAACGCGCCCGGTTCAACATGATCGAACAGCAGATCCGGCCCTGGAATGTGCTGGACCCGGACATTCTCGAGCTCATGTCGACCGTGCGCCGCGAGGCCTTCGTGCCACCGGCGCTGCGCGCCATGGCGTTTGTCGACATGGAAGTGCCGCTCAACCTGGGTGCCCGCGTGACCGGCGAAGTGATGCTGGCCCCGAAGATCGAGGCTCGCCTGCTGCAGGAGCTGGGCGTGCGCAAGCATGAATCCGTGCTGGAGATCGGCTCGGGCTCGGGCTTCATGGCAGCCCTGCTGGGGCACCGCGCGCGCCACGTCGACACGCTGGAAATCGACCCCGAACTGGCGGCCTTCGCCCGGGACAACCTGGCTCGCGCCGGCCTGACCAATGTGAAGGTCACTGCGTCCGATGGCTCGCGCGGCCATGCAGCCCAGCCGATGTACGACGTGATCGTGCTGTCCGGCTCGGTCCCTGAACTGCCGGGCTCGCTCATCGAGCGACTGAATCCGGGTGGCCGCCTGGCGGCCATCGTGGGCGGCCTGCCTGTGATGGAAGCCGAGATCCTGACCCGCGGCGCAGGGGGCTCGAGCGCCACGCGCAAGCTCTTCGAGACCGCGACGCGGCCGCTGCGGGGCTTTGCCGCCCGCCCGTCCTTCGCATTCTGATGGCACGCCACCCATGAACATCCTGCGTGCATCTGATCTGGCCCAGTGGCTT
>JBILSK010000242.1:0-4354 GCA_044372165.1 Burkholderiaceae bacterium
GAAGTTCTTGATGTGCTCGTAGGTCTTGGAGTCATAGCCGGTCGAGCCCGAGGACATGTAGGCCTCGACCACACCGGTGGCCAGCGCTTGGGACAGTTCCGCGGCCTGCACGGTCACCGGTTGCGCTCCGATCAGATCCGCGATCTTGGCGGTCGAGGGGCTGTAGGCGCGCCACTTGACCTTGCGCATGTCGGCGACCGAGTCGATCTCCTTCTTCACGAACAGGCCCTGCGGCGGCCAGGCGACCGCGTAGAGCAGCATCATTCCCTGGTCGGCGAGCTTCTTTTGCAGCATCGGTTTCTGGGCCTGGTACAGCTTGAAGGAGTCCTTGTAGCCAGTCGCCAGGAAGGGAATGCCATCCAGGCCGAAGCCCGGCCATTCGTTCTCGAAGTTCACCAGCAGGATCTCGCCCAGTTGCGCCTGGCCCGACTGCACGGCCCGCTTGATCTCGGGCGCCTTGAAGAGCGAGGCATTGGCGTGCACGGTGATCTTCAACTTGCCGGCGGTGGCCTTGTCGACCTCGTTGGCAAACTGGACCAGGTTCTCCGTGTGGAAGTTGCTGGGTGCATAGGCGGCCGGCAGATCCCATTTGGTCTGCGCCATCACGGCAGAAGAAGCCAGCGCCAGGGCGGCAGCGATCGCAGCGAATTTCATGAGTCTTTCCTGTAGGGTAAGGAGTCACGCGCCCGCGCGGCGTGTGCTCCAGGCACCCGGCTGTCGGGAGCCGCGAGGTTAGGCGCTGGTCACGATGGCGTCAACATGCTGAGATCCGGTCATGAACATGAGTTCTTCGATGTCGAACCCCTCCGAGCCGACCGGCATGCCGACCTGGCAGTTCTGGATCGATCGCGGCGGCACCTTCACCGATGTGGTCGGCCGTCGACCCGATGGCTCGCTGGTCACCGCCAAGTTGTTGTCGGAGAACCCTGAGCACTATGCCGATGCTGCGATCGAGGGGATCCGACGCTTGCTGCAGGTGCCTGCAGGCGAAGTGATGCCCGGGCATCTGATCGGTGCCGTGAAGATGGGGACGACAGTGGCGACCAATGCCCTGCTCGAGCGAAAGGGCGAGCCGCTGCTGGAGGTGGTGACCCGCGGATTCGCGGATGCGTCCCGCATCGCCTATCAGAATCGTCCGCGGCTCTTCGATCGTCACATCGTGCTGCCCGAGTTGCTGCACTGTGAGGTGCTGGAGGTCGATGAACGCCTGGCGGCCGATGGCACGGTGGTGCGTTCCCTGGACGAGGCGCAGGCCCGCGCCGGCCTTCAGGCCGCCTTCGAGCGCGGCTTGCGTGCTGTGGCCATCGTGCTGATGCATGCCTATCGGGCGCCCGCCCACGAACTCCGGTTGGCCGACATGGCGCGCCAGATCGGGTTCACGCAGGTCTCGGTGTCGCACCAGGTGTCGCCGCTGATCCGCTTCGTCGCGCGCGCCGACACCACGGTGGTGGATGCCTATCTGTCGCCGGTGCTGCGCCGATATGTCGATCGCGTGGCTGCGGGCTTGCCCGGTGTTCGGCTGCAATTCATGCAGTCCAATGGGGGTCTGGCCGACGCCCGCGCCTTTCAGGGCAAGGACTCGATTCTGTCGGGGCCGGCTGGCGGCATCGTGGGCATGGCCAGGGTGAGCCAGGCGGCCGGCTTTTCGAAGGTCATCGGTTTCGACATGGGCGGTACCTCCACCGATGTGTCGCACTACGCCGGCGAGTTCGAGCGGGCCTTCGACACCCAGGTGGCCGGGGTGAGAGTGCGCGCCCCGATGATGAGCATCCACACCGTGGCCGCCGGGGGCGGGTCCATCCTGCATTTTGATGGATCGCGACTGCGCGTGGGGCCGGATTCGGCGGGCGCGAACCCGGGCCCGGCCTGCTATCGGCGCGGTGGGCCGCTCACGGTGACCGATGCCAACGTGATGCTGGGCCGCATTCAGCCCTCCTGCTTTCCCCGGGTGTTCGGGCCCGAGGCCGACCAGCCTCTTGACGCGGAGGTGGTGCAGCAGGGCTTCGCTCGACTGGCCGAGGAGATCGAGCAGGCCACCGGGCGCCGGATGCGCCCGGAGGAGGTGGCGCAAGGGTTCATCGACATTGCCAATGCCAACATGGCCAATGCGATCAAGCGCATCTCGGTGCAACGCGGCCATGACGTCACCGCCTACACCTTGACCGTGTTCGGCGGCGCGGGCGGGCAGCATGCCTGCGCGGTGGCCGACGCGCTGGCGATGTCGCGGGTGCTGGCCCATCCCCTGGCCGGCGTGTTGTCGGCCTATGGCATGGGCCTGGCCGAGCCTGCGGTGCTGCGCGAGCGCTCCGTCGAGCGCAGGCTCGATGCCGACGGTCTGCGCGAGGCGGCGGCCGCCCTGCAGGATATCGAGGCCCAGGCACGCGAGGCCTTGTGTGCCCAGGGCGAAGCCCCCGAGCGTCTGCGGGCTCATGGTCGGGCGCATCTGAAGTACGAGGGCACGGATACATCGATTGCCGTGCCGTTTGGCGAGCCTGCCACGATGCAGGAAGCCTTCGAGGCCGCCTACCGACAGCGCTTTGCCTTCCTGCTCAGCGGGCGGCCGGTCGCGATCGAGTCGGTGAGCGTGGAAGTCGTGTCACCGCGCGGTGACACGCTCGATGCGCCTGCGACTGTTGCAGCGATGCCCGGGGCGGCGGCTTCACCGCTCACGCGGCAAGTCAGCGTTCGACTGTTCAGCGCCGGTGCCTGGCACGACACGCCCCTGGTCGCACGCGATGACCTCGCGCCCGGCATGACGCTCACGGGTCCGGCCATCGTGAGCGAAGCGACCGCCACCACGCTCATTGATGTGGGCTGGCGGGCCACCGTCAGCGCCCGTCTGGACCTGGTGCTCGAACGCATCGAGCCGCGCGCGCAGCAGCATGGTCTGGGCACCGAGGCAGATCCGGTGATGCTGGAGATCTTCAACAACCTGTTCATGTCGATCGCCGAGCAGATGGGCTATCGGCTGCAGAACACGGCGCACTCGGTCAACATCAAGGAGCGGCTCGACTTCTCCTGCGCGGTGTTCGATGCGAGCGGCGCCCTGATCGCCAATGCGCCCCACATGCCGGTCCACCTGGGTTCGATGGGCGCCAGCGTGCAGGCAGTGATTGCCGACAACGCCGGCAGCATTCGCCCCGGCGATGTCTTTGTGCTCAATGACCCCTATCGGGGCGGCACGCATCTGCCCGACATCACGGTGGTGACGCCCGTGTTCGATCCGCGCGGCACGGCTCTGCTGTTCTGGGTGGGGTCGCGCGGGCATCACGCCGATGTCGGCGGCCTCACGCCCGGCTCGATGCCTCCCGACAGCGTGACGGTCGATGACGAAGGCGTGCTGCTCACCAACCTGCGACTGGTCGAGGCAGGTCATTTGCGTGAACAGGCCGTGCGCGAGCGACTGGCGGGTGCCCGCCACCCGGCCCGCAACATCGATCAGAACCTCGCCGACCTGCAGGCCCAGGTGGCGGCCAATGAAAAGGGCCGTGATGAGCTGCTGAAGATGGTCGAGCAGTTCGGTCTTGAGGTCGTGCAGTCCTATATGCGCCATGTGCAGGACAACGCAGCCGAATCGGTGCGACGCACGCTCGGTGCCTTGCGCGACGGCCGCTTCGAGTTGCCCATGGACAATGGCGCGGTGATCCGGGTGGCGATCACGGTGGATGGCGTGGCTCGGCGCGCGCGAATCGATTTCACCGGCACCTCGGCCCAGCTGCCGAACAACTTCAATGCGCCGCTTGCGGTGACCACCGCGGCGGTGCTCTACGTGTTTCGCACCCTGGTGGACGACGATATTCCGCTCAATGCGGGGTGTCTGGAGCCGCTTGACATCGTGGTGCCCGAAGGCTGCATGCTCAATCCGCGCGCCCCTGGTGCGGTCGTGGCGGGCAACGTGGAGACCTCGATGTGCGTGACCAATGCCTTGTACGGAGCGCTGGGCATCATGGCCTCGGGGCCAGCGACGATGAGCAATTTCACCTTCGGCAACGCGCAGCATCAGTATTACGAGACGGTCTCCGGCGGCTCGGGTGCCGGGGGACGCTTCAATGCCCAGGGACACTTGATCGGCGGCTTCGCGGGCACCGCGGTCGTGCAGACCCACATGACCAATTCGCGACTGACCGATCCCGAGGTCCTGGAATGGCGCTTTCCGGTGCGCCTGGAGCGCTATGCGATCCGGCCTGATACCGGGGGACGCGGCCGCTGGCGAGGCGGCGACGGCGTGGTGCGCGTGATGCGCTTTCTGGCCCCGATGACCGCCTCGATGCTGGGCAATGGACGCATCGTGCCGGCCTTCGGGGCGGCCGGTGGCGGCAGCGGTGCCCTGGCGAACAACTATGTGGTGCGAACC
>JBILSK010000243.1:0-4346 GCA_044372165.1 Burkholderiaceae bacterium
CAGCATCTCATTCCCTCCCGGCCATCAGGCGCATCAGGTCCATCTCGTTTTCGGACGCACGTCGCACGATCATCGCGCGCTCGACCGTGCGGTTGCGCCCACTGCGAAACCACTCGAGCATGCTTGCACAGCTCACGCCCCAGCGGATGCTGCCCATCATTTCCCAGAACCGGAATCGCATCGGATCCACTGTCTTGCCGGTTGCCTCGGCATAGGCGGACAGCAAGTCCTGCTTGCTGCCCAGGCCTGCCGCAGGCAGATCGAGATGGCCGAAGCGCCAGGGCGGTGCGCACAACCAGGCCAGGTCCTCGATCGGATCGCCCAGATGCGCGATCTCCCAATCGAGCACGGCACGGATGCCCTCGGCGCCGATGATGACGTTGCCGTGGCGGTAATCGCCGTGCACCAGCCGCGCTGGCTCGACCTCGTCGGGCAGATGATCTTCCAGCCATCGAAAGGCCAGCTCGAACACCGGCCGCGACTGGCCCAGGTCGGCGGCGCGCGCTTTCATGTCGGCCAACGTGGCACGCACGCCCGAGGCTTTCAAGGCAGCCGGCAGCACCGCCGTGTCGACACCATGGATGGCCGCGGCCGCCCGGGCGAACTGCGCCACCAGGTGCGGGCGCACCGCAGCGAACTCGGCGTCCCGCAGGATCTTGCGAGGAATCGTTTCGCCGGGAATGCGAATCATGATGAAGCCATCCCCAAGCCCGTCGTCATCGCCGAGCGTATGCACGACCTCGGCCACCATCGCGCCGGCGTGGCGCAGCGCTCGAACCAGCGCCGCTTCGTCAGCCAGCGGCAAGGTGCGAGCCGCCCGCACGCCACCCGGCGATCGGCGCAGGATCAGAGGCCAGGTCGCGCCCGGTCCGACGGCATCAAAAGACCAGGTCTCCAGCGTGGCCCCAGCCGACAAGCGGGTCAGGTGCTCGATGCGCTGCGCACCGGGCAGCGCACGGCAGGCGACGGCCTGCAGGCTGTCGCGAAAGGACTCAGTGGGAAGGGTCATGCTCGACGCGGGTACAGGTGTACACAGGGCAGAAGGGCAGATACATCGACGCGCTCACTCCCACCAGGGATAGCCGGGCGGCATGTCCGCCGAGACGCGTCCAGGAAACTGGGGCGGGCGCTTTTCAAGGAACGCCGAGACACCTTCGCGAACATCTGCACTGGCGCCGAGGGCGCGATTCAATTCGCTGTCGATGCGGTTCAGATCGAAGGGCGTGGCATCGCCGGTGAAGCGCCACAGCAGCTGGCGGGTGATGGCCACTGCAACCGGCGCGGTGTGATCGACGATCTCGCGCGCAATGAGGTTTGCCTGCGCCAACAGCTGATCAGCGGGCACCACAGACTCGACCAGGCCGCCGCGCAAGGCCTCCTGTGCATCGAAGACACGGCCCGAATAGCACCAGCGCAGCGCCTGCGGCAGACCGACCAGACGCGGCAGGAACCAGGCACTCGCGGCTTCGGGCACCAGGCCGCGACGCGTGAAGACACAGCCGAATCGCGCTTCATCGGCGGCGATACGCACATCCATCGGCAACGTGAGCGTCAGGCCCACACCGACCGCAGCGCCATTGATCGCGGCGATCGATGGCTTGCGACATTCGAAGATGGCACGAATGAAATTGTCCTGGGGTCCGGTGGATGACGCAGCCTGTTCGCCGAAGAGGCGGGCCGCCTGAGCATCGCCAAAACTGTCGGCACCGCCGGACATGTCGGCCCCGGCGCAGAACCCCCGACCGGCCCCGGTAACAATGACTACCCGGACCGCATCATCGGCATCGGCTCGCCGAAACGCGGCGGCAAGCTCCCGCCCCATCTGCGCGGTGTAGGCATTGAGTCGATCGGGGCGATTCAGCGTGAGCGTCATCACACCCGAATCGATGCTCACGCCGACCTGATCGCTGCTCATCGAAGGTCTCCTCTGATCATGATTCTTCACGGCTTGCCAAGGCCAAGCCGCTGCCATGCTCGACGCACCTCAAAGTGAAGTCAACTCGAACCCGCGTTCCACGGTCCGAATTCCAGCGCTTCACCCTGGACGGCCGCGACGCTCAAGCGTCGCCGAGTTGCATCGGACGCGCCGGGTCGGCCGACCACTCCAGCAGGGAGTTGTCATAGACCGAGACACGATCACGTCCAAGCAGATTCAGCGCAAAGGCGGTGGCGGTCGCGGCGATGCCCCCACCGCAATAAACGATAACGGGCTCATCGTCATCGGACAAACCCGCCTGCATCGCTCGTTCGCGAATCGCATCGGGCGCCAGCCAATGTCCCGTCTGCGCGTCGACCAGTTCGCGCGCCGCCAGGTTCAAGCTGCCAGGAATTCGCCCCGGCCGGCCATAGTGCGCCCCGCCTGTGCCCATGAACTGCTCGGCCGACAAGGCATTGAGCAGGGTCGGTGTGCCGTCGCGCAAGGCACGTGCGACGTCCTCGGCGTCCGCGATGCGTTCGGGGCGGCGTCGGGGCCGAAAGCTCACCGAGCCGAAATGCGGCGCCTCGGTGGTCACCGGCCGACCTTCGCGCAGCCAGGCTTCCCAGCCGCCATCCAGGATAGAGACGCCTTCATGACCCAGTGTCGTGAGGACCCACCAGGCCCGGGTCACCACCATCGGATGGCGTGCGCCATACAGCACCACCCGATGCCCATTACCGATTCCCAGACGCGACATCAGCGCCGCAAATCGGGATTCGGAGAGCAGGGTATAGGGGTAGCGTCCGTGCGGGTCGGACAAATCTTCGACCATGTCCACATGCTGCGCACCGGGCAGGTGACCCTGACTCCAGTGAGGTCTGCCACTTTCGATACGCGACGCCCCGACCGGCTGAGGTGTCATGAAGGTGGTGCAATCGAGAATCCGGACATCCGGGTCGCCCAGGTGCGCCTGCAGCCAATCGGTGCTCACCAGCAGGCTGGGCGAGTAGGACAGCTTCATCGTCGAGGACTCCTCGTGTGCGCCTGCCGCTTGCCCGAACTCCAGCCTTCCCCGAGCCGGAGTGCGGAAACCGTCAGTTTTCGAACCGGACACCGACCGGGCGGCCAGTGCCAAGGCAGGACGTGCCTGTGGTGACGTTACACTTGCGCGGCATAAAACGCGAACGCCCCGTCGGAGGTCGCTCGCGACGACTCATCACTTTCGGCAGGAGACATGCCTCATGGGATTCATTCGCTCGTCCGTTCTTGCGCTGGCCACCGGTCTTGCCCTGTCCGCCAACGCCCTGGCCCAGCCGATCAAGGTGGGCGTCATCTTCCCGCTCAGCGGCGGCGCAGGCCCCCAGGGCCAGCATCTTGTCAAGTCGATCCAGAGCATGGCCTCCATCATCAACGAGCAGGGCGGCGTGCTGGGCCGGCAAATCGTCATCGAGGCACGCGACGATGAATCGACCCCCGCGGTCGGTGTCTCGCGCGCCAACGAACTGATCTCGAGCGGCGTGTCGGTGATCATCGAAGGCTGGAACAGCCCGGTCACGCTGGCCATGCAACCGGTCATCAACCGTGCTGGCGTGCTCGACATCACCGCGATTTCGAAAGCTGACCCCATCCTGTCCGGCGAAGGCAATCCGCTGGCTGTCCGACTGAACAGCTCGAACTCCCAGGACGGTGCAGTGATCGCGGACTACCTGGCCAAGCGCCTGAAAGCGAAGCGAATCGCCTTCCTGACCCAGAACGATGCCTACGGCAATGGCGCCCAGGCCTCGATTGAAGCTGAACTGAAGAAACTGGGTTACGCCTACGAAAAAGTGGCCGAGGAAAAATTTCCTTTCACGCAGGCTGATTTCCGCGTCGCGCTGACCAATGTACGCTCGGCCAACCCCGATGCCACCGTGGCGATCAACGCCAGCGAAGGCCTGGGCATGCCGGCCCTGCTGCGTCAGGCTCGTCAGGCGCGCGTCCCCGGACAGATGATCGCGGCGGTCGGCACGATTGCGCCCAGCGTGATCGCTGTAGCCGGCGAATCGGCCAATGGGGTGACAGGTGCCGACATCTACTTCCCCGATGTCGAGCCTTTCATGTCCAACCCGGTCAATCGCTCCTACGTGGCCCGTTCGCAGCAGCAGAACCGACTGATGCCGGACAAGTTCATGGCACTGGGCGCAGCTTCGCTGCAGGTCTGGGCGATGGCGGCCAACGACGTGAAGTCTCTCGACAAGGAGAAGGTCGCCAAGCGCATTCGTGGCGGCTCGTTCAAGAACACCATCCTGGGCGACATCACCTTTTCCCCCAACGGCCAGCTCGCCTCGCGTCACTACATCTTCAGCATCAAGGATCAGAAGATGCTGGTCGAGCCGAACAACTGAACGGACGAACCCGCCCATGAGTTCCGCCACGCACGCGGCATCAC
>JBILSK010000244.1:0-4339 GCA_044372165.1 Burkholderiaceae bacterium
GTGATTCAGATCGTGACGGGCATCTTCCTGGTCATGCACTACAAGCCCGACGCGGCCAAGGCCTTCGAGTCGGTCGAGTACATCATGCGCGACGTGCCCTGGGGCTGGCTGGTGCGCTACATGCACTCGACCGGCGCCTCGGCCTTCTTCATCGTCGTCTATCTGCACATGTTCCGCGGGCTGATGTACGGCTCGTATCGCAAGCCGCGCGAACTCATCTGGATCTTCGGTTGCCTGATCTTCCTGGTGCTGATGGCCGAAGCCTTCTTCGGTTACCTGCTTCCCTGGGGCCAGATGTCCTACTGGGGCGCCCAGGTGATCGTGAACCTGTTCTCGGCCATCCCCATCATCGGACCTGAACTGTCGGTCTGGATCCGCGGCGACTACGTCGTGGGCGATGCCACGCTCAACCGCTTCTTTGCCTTTCACGTCATCGCGATTCCGCTGGTGCTGCTGGGCCTGGTCGTGGCGCACCTGCTGGCACTGCATGAAGTGGGCTCGAACAACCCTGATGGCGTGGAGATCAAGGCCAAGAAGGACGCCAACGGCAAGCCGCTGGATGGCATCCCCTTCCATCCCTACTACACCGTGCACGACATCCTGGGTGTATCGGTCTTCCTGCTGGCTTTTTCGGCGGTGATCTTCTTTGCCCCTGAAATGGGCGGCTACTTCCTCGAGTACAACAACTTCATTCCGGCCGATCCGCTGAAGACCCCGCCGCACATTGCGCCGGTCTGGTACTTCACGCCCTACTACTCGGTCCTGCGTGCCATCACCACCGAGTTCCTGGCCTGGTGGATGACGCCCTTCCTCCTGGTCTACCTGGCGGTGGTGCTGATGAGCCGCACGCGTCCGCTGTCCAAGCTGATCGCACTGGTCGCGGTGGGCGCGCTGGTTCTGGGCTTCCTGGTGCTGGATGCCAAGTTCTGGGGCGTGGTCGGCATGGGCGCCTCGGTGCTGATCTTCTTTTCGATGCCCTGGATCGACAACAGCCCCGTGAAGTCGATCCGCTACCGTCCGACCTGGCACAAGTACATCTACGGCACTTTTGTCGTCGTGTTCATTGTGCTGGGTTACTTCGGTGTGCAGGCGCCGTCGCCGATCGGCGAGAAGATCTCGCAGGCCTGCACGCTGCTGTACTTCGGTTTCTTCCTGTTCATGCCCTGGTGGAGCGCCATGGGCGAATTCAAGCCGGTGCCCGATCGCGTCACCTTTGCGCCGCACTGAGCGCCGCAACGAGCGCAAGCACGACGCACTCAACCGACGGACACCCGACTCGCCAGGACATGCTCATGATTTCCAGGATTGCCCGACTCGCCTCCCTGCTTGCCGCCCCGCTGGCGGCGGCTGGTCTCGCCCTTGCCCCGGCCCTCACGCAGGCCTCAGGTGGGGGGGTGCCACTCGATCACTTCCCGACCGAGAAGTTGCACAACCAGGCCGCGCTGCAAAACGGCGCCAAGCTCTTCGTCAACTACTGCCTGGGCTGCCACAGCGCCGGGGTGATGCGCTACAACCGGCTGCAGGACATCGGCCTGAGCCCGGCACAGATCAAGGACAACCTGCTGTTCTCGGGCACCAAGGTGGGCGACACGATGAAGATCGCGATGTCGCCCACGGACGCCAAGGAGTGGTTCGGTGCGCTGCCCCCCGATCTGTCCGTGATCGCGCGGGCGCGCGCCTCGGGCGATGGCTCGGGCCCGGACTGGCTCTACACCTACCTGCGCAGCTACTACCGCGACAACACCCGGGCCACCGGCTGGAACAATGCAGTTTTCCCCAACGTGGGTATGCCTCACGTCCTGTGGGAACTGCAGGGCGCGCGTGGTGCCACCATCGAGGACGTCCATGCGCTGCATGACGCCCCCAAGGGCACCGTGACCGGCTTCACCAAGACCGTGGTCAGCTTCAGTCCCGAGGGCGTGCGCACCGAGAAGACCGAGCGCATCGAGGGCGGCCATCCCCATGAGGGCACCACCATCAAGCTGGGCCCGGCCACCGGCGGCAAGCTCAACCAGGCCGACTATGACGGCCAGGTGGCTGACCTGGTTGCCTACCTGACCTACATGGCAGATCCGTCGGCGAAGACCCGCGGTCGTCTGGGCACCTGGGTGCTGCTGTTCCTGTCCCTGTTCACGGTCCTGGCCTGGTGGCTGAACCGCGAGTACTGGAAAGACGTCAAGTAAGCGCCCTTCGCCCATTGCCAGACAGGGTGAGCCATGCGGCTCACCCTGAGTCATTTCTTCTCCCCGCATTGAATTGGCGGACTCCGGTCCGCAGCGTCACCCAGGAGCGACACCCTCATGATGGTCCTGTATTCGGGCACCACCTGCCCATTCAGCCAACGCTGCCGCTTCGTGCTGTTCGAAAAGGGCATGGATTTCGAGATTCGCGACGTCGATCTCTACAACAAGCCCGAAGACATCTCGATCATGAACCCGTACGGTCAGGTGCCCATCCTGGTCGAGCGCGACCTGATCCTGTACGAGTCGAACATCATCAACGAGTACATCGACGAGCGCTTCCCGCACCCGCAGCTGATGCCGGCCGACCCGGTGATGCGTGCCCGCGCCCGACTGTTCCTGTTCAACTTCGAGCGTGAGCTCTTCGTGCACGTGCAGCAGCTCGAGCGCCGTGACCACGGCAAGGACACCTCCAAGCTGATGGAACGCGCACGCCAGCAGATCCGCGACCGCCTCACCCAGCTCACCCCGATCTTCGTGAAGAACAAGTTCATGCTGGGCGAAGATTTCTCGATGCTGGATGTGGCCATTGCGCCGCTGCTCTGGAGGCTGGATCACTACTCGATCGAGATGCCGAAGACCGCGGCGCCCTTGATGAAATACGCCGAGCGCATCTTTTCGCGTCCGGCCTACATCGAGGCACTGACGCCCTCGGAAAAGGTCATGCGGCGCTGAGCGTCGCGAATCGAGACACCTGATGGACGACACACCGGTCACCTCGACCAAGCCCTACCTGATCCGCGCGATCCACGAATGGTGCACGGACAACGGTTTCACGCCCTACCTCGCGGTGAGCGTGGATGAGCACACCGTTGTGCCGCGCGAGCATGTGAAGGGCGGCGAGATCGTGCTGAACGTGTCGTCCATGGCCACCGGTCACTTGCTGATGGGCAATGAGCTCATTACCTTCCAGGCGCGGTTTGGCGGTGTCGCACGGCAAATTTCGGTGCCGGTCGACAATGTGCTGGCGATCTACGCCAAGGAGAACGGGCACGGCATTCCCTTCGAGGTGGCCAAGCCTCCGGTGGCAGTCGAGCCGCCGGATGCGCCGGCTGCAGTCGAAGGTGAGGCGCAGGGCGCCGTGCAAGCTGAGCGGGCACCGACTTCAGGCGCGGGCCCGACCCTGGTGCTGCAGGCCAGCCCATCGTCCGAGCGTGCCGCTGGGGAGACCGCGGCCGATGCCGGTGAATCGACCGAGCCGACGGAGCCCCCCGAGGGCACACCGCCGCGTGGTGGCCGCCCCAAGCTCACGCGCGTGAAATGATTTCTCGGTCTGCAGGGATGCAGGCCCGAAGCGCACTAGAATCCCTTCCGGGATGCCCTTGTAGCTCAGTTGGTAGAGCAGCGGTTTTGTAAACCGAAGGTCGCGGGTTCGAATCCTGCCGGGGGCACCACCTCTCTTCACCTGGACCCGGGCGCAAAGCCGCTCTGCGCCACGATGTCGCGCGGTGTCTTCAATCGCGTGGCTGAGTCGAGCAAGGAAGGGCAGCGTGACCGGCCCTCGCAGCAACGCTCCGCGCATTCGCTTGACGCTTGAGAATCTGCCCAGTGCAACGAACCCGCGCAGCAGTGCCGTCACGGCTCACAGCGTGTGTGCGGTCCTGGCTGATCTGCTGCTGCCTGTGCGGATCGGTGCTTGGGCAGATGAGGTGAGGGCGTTCAGGCGTGCGCAGTGGGTGCGTCGATGAACAACACCTCCGCCTGAGCCACTACACGCTCCGCAGACATGAGTCGAGCGGTTGCATGCGTCTTGCGACCGTCCTCGCGGACATCGTCCAGATGGACTTGCAGCCACTCGCCGATCTTGGCGCTGGAACGGTAATCGAGTGTCAAGCGGGCGGTCAGACGTCGGCGCCCGCCCGAGCGCGCCACCAGCATGTAACCGATGCCCACATCCAGCAAGGTGGCGGTGACGCCGCCATGCAGCGCGCCACGTGCATTGAGGTGGTTCGCTCCCACCAGCATCCCGATTTCCAGGGAGGCGTCCGCGCCGCGGCTCATGAAACCGCCTAGTGCGTCCAGCACCGGACTGCTGCGAAAAATCGGGCCAAAGCCCTCGGGGATGGAAGGCAGGGAATCCGTCATGGCACTAGGAATGG
>JBILSK010000245.1:0-4324 GCA_044372165.1 Burkholderiaceae bacterium
ATCTGGCGAAGTCGGTGACGGTGGAGTAAGGCACGGCGCTGACGTCCTGAACGCTACAGCGCCAACCCTCCATCCACCGGCAACTCGATTCCGCTCACATAAGCCGATTCATCCGACGCCAGAAAGAGCGCAGCCTGCGCAATGTCCCAGGGCGTGCCCTGGCGCCCCATCGGGCAGCGCGCCGCGCGCTTGCGACGACCGACTTCGACTTCCTCGGGCGTGGTGAAGAGCGCTTCGGCGTGTGGCGTGTCGATCAATCCCGGCACGATCACGTTGCAGCGCACCTGATGCTTCGCATACTGGCGCGCAATGATGCGCGTCATGTGATTGAGCGCCGCCTTGGAAGTGTTGTAGGACAGAAAGGGCATCGGGCTCCATTGATGGCTGGCGATCGACGAGATGTTGATGATCGAGCCGCCCCCTTGCCGAATCATGTGCGGCACCACCTCCCGGCAGGTGAGCATCGGTCCCTTCAGATTGATCGCGTGCACGCGATCCCAGGACTCCTCGCTGATCTCGGTCAGTTCACCGAACTCCTCGATGCCCACGTTGTTGTGCAGCACATCGACTCGCCCGGTCAGCGCCAGACAGCGGTCGACCATCGCTCGAATCGCCGCGGCATCGCGAACATCGGCTTGTACCGCATGGGCCTGGCCGCCCTGGTCCGTGATCTGCGTGGCCGTGCGCTGCGCGGCGGCCAGCGACTTGTCGGCGCACACAACGGTTGCGCCCTCGCGCGCGAACACGATCGCGGTTGCCGAGCCATTGCTGTCACGATCGCCGATGGATCCGGCTCCCACCACGATCGCGCTCTTGCCTTGCAATCTTTTCGCCATGGTCTGTCCTCGTTGAAGTCGAATGCACTGTGCGCGGCGGCGAGACCCCCTATAGTTCGGCCCCATGAACGCTTCCCCGCTCAAGCGACTGCTGCCTTTCCTGAACTGGCGATCCTTCAGCGGCGCAACCCTGCGCGCGGATTTTATCGCTGGACTCACCGTGGCCCTGGTGCTGGTGCCGCAATCGATGGCCTACGCACAATTGGCCGGTATGCCGCCCTACTACGGCCTGTACGCCGCCTTCCTCCCCGTGATGGTGGCCGCACTCTGGGGATCTTCCCATCAGCTCGCCACCGGACCGGTTGCGGTAGTCTCTCTGCTCACCGCATCGGCGCTGGCACCCCTGGCCGCACCGGGTTCGGCGCAATTCATCACCCTGGCCATCATGCTGGCGTTGATGATCGGGCTATTCCAGCTGGCACTGGGCCTGTTCAAGCTGGGCGTGGTGGTGAACTTCCTGTCTCACCCGGTGATCGTCGGCTTCACCAATGCGGCAGCCATCATCATCGGGCTGTCCCAGCTCAGCAAACTGCTTGGCGTGCCCATGGGCCGCTCCGAGCATTTCATCCAGGACATCTGGGGCGTCCTGCGCCAGGTCGGCGACACCCATCTGCCGACACTCGCGATGGGCGCTTCGGCCATTGCCTTGATGTGGGCCCTGCGCAGGTGGGCACCTCGGCTTCCCGGTGTGCTGATCGTCGTGGCGCTGACCACCCTGGTCAGCTGGGCCATGGGCTTCGAGCGCAATGCCACCGGACACATCGAACAGATCGTCGACCGGAAGGCTGCGGCCCTGCTCACCGAACATGTGAGCACCACACGCAAGATCGAGCGTCTGACCACGCAGATCAACGAGACCCGCGCCGAACTCAAGAAGCTGATTCGCGAAAGCGGCACGATGGGCCACGACGAGCTCGCACTGGATCACGAACTCGATCTGCTGCGACTGCAGCGAAACGATCTGGAAAGCGAACATCGCAGTCGCAACCGCGCCCTGCGCGGTCTGGTGTTCGAGCGTGTCGCAGGCCTTGACGGACAACCTGACCGCCTGCATCTCGAAGGCCAGGTCCCACCGGGCGAGCGCAGCGATGGTACGCGCTGGCACATCGCTCAAGCCGGCCAGGAGAGCTTCAAGCTCATCGGCGGTGGCGAAGTGATCGGGTCGGTGCCGCAAGGCCTGCCCGTGCTGGGCCTGCCGACCCTCAACTGGGAAATGATCGGCAGCCTGCTGTCGGCTGCCATGGTCATTTCGCTGGTCGGCTTCATGGAGGCCATCTCGATCGCCAAGGCGCTCGCCGCGCGCACGCGGCAACGCATCAACCCCAGTCAGGAATTGATCGGACAAGGGCTGGCGAACATCGCGGGCGCATTCAGCCAGGCCTTCCCGGTCGCCGGCTCCTTTTCAAGATCCGCGGTCAACATCGACGCGGGCGCACGAACCGGCATGGCCTCGGTGTTCACCGGCCTGCTGGTGCTGCTCACCCTGCTGTTCCTGACCCCGCTCCTGTATCACCTGCCGCAAGCGGTGCTGGCGGCGGTGATCATCATGGCGGTCATCGGGCTGCTCAACGTCGAACCCATCCGTCACGCCTGGAAGGCTAGCCGCCACGACGGTATCGCCGCCATCGTCACCTTCGTGGCCACGCTGGGCTTCGCGCCTCACCTGGACCACGGCATTCTGGTCGGCACCGCCCTGGCCATCGGCCTGTACCTGTATCGCAGCATGACGCCGCGCGTGGCGATTCTGGGAAGGCATGAGGACGGCACCCTGCGTGACGCCGCCACGCACGCACTGCCCAGCTGCGACCTGGTCACGGTCATGCGCTTTGACGGACGGCTCTATTTCGCCAACGTGTCCTACTTCGAGGACGCCGTGCTCGAAGCAGTCGCTGCCAAGCCGACGATGCGCGTGCTGCTAATGGTGGCTGACGGCATCAACGAGATGGATGCCTCGGGCGAGGAGGTCATTCACCATCTGGTCGAGCGACTGCGCGACACCGGCATCACCATGCAGTTCTCCGGCCTGAAGTCTCAGGTGCTCGATGTGATGCGCGCCACCGGCCTGATTGACGTGATCGGCGAGCGCCGGCTGCACGCCACCGCGGATCGGGCGCTGCAAGCGATTCGGGCGGAGCTGGCCGAGCAGGGCATCGATGCCGCGTCTTGCCTGCTGCAACATGGCACTCAGACTTCGTAGGGACAGCTCGTCGCACCTGAGGGTGCCTGGGGTTTGGTGCATGATGGCGCTACTCGACGCGCATCAGCCTGCATCAACGACAGGCTGCACTGGTCGATACCGACGTTCATGAGCTTGCCTGCGCCCCCCTTGCTGATCACGCTTGTCGCCCTGGGTGGCGTGCTGCTGGGCGCCCTGCTCACGGCTCTGGTGTTGCGCGGACGCACCGCGGCGCAGATCGACGCCGCCATCCAGCGCACCCTGGCTGACGCCCGCGCTGAGCTGTCCACGCTCGAAGAGCGCGCCCGCGGTCTGCGCGAAGACCTCGAACGCGAACGCGGTGCACACGCGACGCTGTTGCGGCGCGCCGAGGACCTGCGTGACACCCTGGACGAGGTGAGCGACGAGCGCGCGCGATTGCAGGAACGCGCCTCGCGCGTCGAGCCGCTGGAAATCGAGGTCCAGCGCGCCAACAGCCAGCAAGCGCTCATCGCCGCCGAGCTCGCTCGGGTTCGCCAGGATCTGGCCACCACACAGACCCGCCTGGACGGCGAGCAGGCCCAGGCAGCCGAGAAGCTCGCGCTTCTAGGTGAGGCCAGGGAGGAACTCGCCAATCGGTTCAAGACCCTGGCCAACGACATCCTCGAAGACAAGTCGCGAAAGTTCACCGAGCAGAACCGCGAAAACCTCGGTCAGTTGCTGGGCCCGCTCGCCACGCAGATCGGTGAATTCAGAAAGAAGGTTGAAGACGTCTACGTCCAGGAAGGCAAGGACCGCACCGAGCTCGCCACCCAGGTCCGTCAGCTGATGGATCTCAATCAGCTGCTGAGCCAGGACGCGAAGAACCTCACCCGTGCCCTCAAGGGCTCGGTCAAGACACAGGGCAACTGGGGCGAGATGCTGCTGGAGCGCCTGCTCGAACACGCGGGCCTGGCGCGCGGCTTTCACTATGAGGTGCAGGACAGCCAGGTGCGCGAGGACGGCAGCCGTGCCCTGCCCGACTTCGTGCTGCGCCTGCCCAATGAGCGGCGCATGGTCATCGATGCCAAGGTGACCCTGCTGGCCTACGACCGCTATGTCGCCGCCGAGGACGACAGCCAGCGCGCGCTCGCGCTGAAGGCGCATGTGGAGGCGGTACGAAGCCACATGAAGGGGCTGTCCGAGAAGAACTACCAGAAGCTCTACACCCTGCAGTCGATCGACTTCGTCGTGATGTACATGCCGGTGGAGCCCGCCTTCACGCTGGCGGCCGCCCACGACGAGACGCTCTTCGACGAGGCCTGGCGCAAGAACGTGCTGATCGTGACCAACT
>JBILSK010000246.1:0-4321 GCA_044372165.1 Burkholderiaceae bacterium
TCGAGCCGCTCGATCCGGTGGCCGGACACATCCCCGGCTCGGTGAACCGTCCTTCGTCCACCAATGTGCGACCGGATGGCCGCTTCAAGCCGGCACCGGTGCTGCGCGCCGAATTCGAGACGCTGATGGCGGGCCGTCCTGCCTCGGCGCTGGTCAACAGTTGTGGCTCAGGCGTGAGCGCCTGCCACAACCTGCTGGCCATGGCGCACGCTGGGCTGCCGGGGGCGGCCTTGTATGGCGGGTCGTGGAGCGAGTGGTGCAGCGATCCGGCAAGGCCGGTGGCGACGGGGCCGAACCCCTGAGGTTGGCTGTCACACACCCGGCATTCGATTGCCGGGCATGACCGCATGCCGAACGCTGTGCGCACTCATTCCGACTGACCGATAAATCGGCTGACCCTGTTTCTCACCGACTCGGTGTCGAGACCGTGCTCCGCGAGGAGGTAGGCATAGGTGCCGCATCGCTCGGAGAATCTGTCCTTCACCCCCACACGCAGCAGGCGTTTCGGCGCTGCTTCGCTGATGACTTCAGCGATGGCGCTGCCGAGCCCACCCAGGATGGAGTGTTCCTCCATCACGATCAGGCTGTCCGATGCCCGCGCGATGTCGGTCAAAGCACGCTCGGGAAGGGGCTTGATGGCGGACACGCTCCAGACATCGCAATCAATGTCCTGCCCCTGAATCTCGAGCGCTGTCCGGACCATTGAGCCGGTCGCAAGAATGACCGCCTTGTGATCTGCCCCGTTGCGGACCTTGAGGGGCTGTCGCAACTCGCACGGTTCGATGAGTCGGTCGTGAACATCACCGCGATCAGACTTTCCCATGCGCAAATAGACCGGCGCCTTCATTGCGTACGCCAGTCGAAGCGATGCAGCCATCTCGAAACGATCTGCCGGTGACAGCACGGCCAGCCCGGGGATCGCTCTGGTACAGGCGATATCTTCGGTTGACTGGTGGCTGGTACCGAGGTGGCTGTAGACGAAACCGGCCCCGTCCCCGAGCAGGACCACCGGAAGATCGTCATGGGCAATGTCCAGCTTGATCTGCTCCAGGACGCGCACCGGCACGAACGCGCTCAATCCGTAGACAAACGGCCTGAAGCCAAGTCGAGACAGCCCAGCGGCCATCCCGATCATGTTCTGCTCCGCGATACCGGCGTTGAGGTACTGATTCGGACAGGTTCGCCGGAATTCATCGAACAGGGCATAGCCATGATCACCGGTCAGCAGAATGACGTTCGGGTCAGACTTGGCAATCTCGACCAGCGTTCGGGAAAACGCGTCTCTCATTCGGGGCGCCCTGCGCGAACTTGATCGAGGGCCTGTGCGTAGGTCTCCGGACCGAGCCGTGTGTAATGCCAGCGGTTGTCGTGCTCCATGAACGCGACACCCTTGCCCTTGACGGTCTTTGCCACGATGGCCTTGGGTCTGCCGTCTGCCGTCGACCAGAGTGAACGGACCGCCGCATCGATCTCCTGTTCATCATGCCCGTCGATCTGTACCGCCGTGAATTCGAAGCTGGTGAGCTTGGAGGTGAGGCTGCCAAGACCCAGCACCTCGTCGGTGCGGCCCATCGCCTGAAACCCGTTGGCATCGACGATCAGCATGAGGTTGTCCAGCCGGTGGTGCGCTGCGACAAGCATGCCTTCCCAGACAGGCCCCTCGTTGATTTCGCCGTCACCGACAATCACGTACACCTTCTGTTCGGCTCCCAGTCGCTTCAGACCCAGAGCAATGCCGACGGCGATCGAAAACCCGTGGCCCAGTGATCCGGACGTGACCTCCAGACCCTTCACCCGGGAATCGGAGAGACCCTTGAGTTCACTGCCATCCTTGAAATAGCCCTTGATGTGAGTCTCGTGATCGAGCCAGCCAAGTTCGTGCATGCAGGCGTACTGCGCCATGACACCGTGCCCCTTGCTGAGCACCAGATAATCGCGTCCGACCGCCCTCGGATCATTGCCCGGGTATCGCAGGTGATTGCGGTACAGCACGGCGAGCAGATCGACGATGGACAGGGCACAGCCGATGTGAACGGTCGAGCCACAGTAGGCCATTTCGAGAATCGTCTCGCGAAGTCGGACGGGATCGAATGTCGGCAGGTTCGATGGAATGCTCGACAGGCTCATCAGAATCCCACTCCGAAGAATTCCTCCAGCTTGGTCACGACATGGTCCAGGTGGGCCGGTGTCAACCCGGGAAACACGCCGACCCAGAAGGTCTGATTCATGACCTGATCCGTTCGATCCAGCGACCCGCTGACGCGATAGGGTCTGCCCGACATGTAGGGCTGGCGGGTGAGGTTGCCGGCAAACAGAAGTCGGGTGCCAATCTTGTGCTGCTCCAGGTAATTCAGCAGGTCCACACGCTTGACACCACACTCTTCCCGCAGGACGAGAGGAAAGCCGAACCACGACGGATCGGAATTCGGTGTGGCTTGCGGGAGGTGAAGGAAAGACTCGCAGGAGGCGAGCCTTTCCTTCAGATAATCGAAGTTGGCCTTGCGTGCAGCGATGAACTCCGGCAGCCGATCCAGCTGAGCCAGCGCACAGGCCGCCTGCATGTCGGTGATCTTCAGGTTGTAGCCCAGATGGCTGTAGGTGTACTTGTGATCGTAGCCATGCGGCAGGTCACCCAGTTTCCAGCAGAAGCGCTTGTTGCAGGTGTTGTCCTTGCCTGGAGGGCAATAGCAGTCACGCCCCCAGTCTCGAAAGGATTCAGCAATCTGGATGAGCACGGGATCGTTGGTGAACACCGCGCCGCCTTCTCCCATGGTGATGTGATGGGCGGGGTAAAAGCTCAAGGTGGCGATGTCACCGAAGGTACCCACCAACTGGCCGTTGTACCGTGCTCCCAGGGCGTCACAGCAGTCTTCCACCAACCAGAGCTTGTATTTCTTGCACAGCGCCACGACCACGTCGAGATTGAAGGGATTTCCCAGGCTGTGAGCCAGCATGATCGCCCGGGATCTCGGCGTGATCGCCGCCTCGATCAGGCTGGCATCGATATTGTGCGTGTCGAGGTCCACATCCACGAACACCGGAATCGCACCGCACTGCAGGATCGGATTCACCGTGGTAGGAAAGCCGGCGGCCACGCTGATCACTTCGTCCCCCGCCTTGATGGCACGTTCTCCGAGGCGGGGCGAGGTCAGCGTCGAGAAAGCCACGAGGTTGGCTGATGACCCCGAATTGACCGTGATCACATGCCTGACCCCCAGAAACTCGGCGAGCTTTCTTTCGAACAAGGCGTTGAAGCGACCGGCGGTCAACCAGCCGTCCAGACTGGCGTCGACCATGTTGGCGAGTTCGTCGGCACCGATCACCTTGCCTGATACGGCGACGGGCGATTGACCTGGAACGAAAGGCTGGGGAGCGTGCGCAATTTCCGCGTACTGCCTGACAAGTTCGCCAATCTTCCGACGAATGCCCGCGGCTGCAGGTAAATCCCGAAATTCGATGGTCGAGGTCAACATGGTGAGGTCCGGTCAGGTGGGCCCGAGCTCACGAAAGCATCGGAATGGAAACGTTCCGGAGGCAGCCCTGCCTGGACAAGCCTTTGCCTGGCGCCCTGGATCATCGCGTTCGAACCACAGGCGTAGACCGCAGCAGTATCCAGCCGGGGATTCGAAGCCAGCAGGACATCCTGGACATGGCCTGTGGCGCCCACCCATGCGCCATCGGGACGCGAGCGAACGGGGATGAACGTGTGGGCACCCTGAAGGTCCGACCGGTCCAGATAGTGGTCGCTTGAATGACGCCCGCCCCACAGCACTGTGACCGCTGCGGGCTGGTGTTCAGGATGCAGACGGGTCAAGGACTCGAGCATTGCCTTGACCGGGGCGATGCCTGTGCCTGTCGCAAGGAAGAACAGGTCGATGCCTGCGGTTTCACGCAGCACACAGGTTCCCAGCGGCCCATGCAGCCTCAGCAGGTCATTGGGCGCTGCCTGGTTGAACCAGTACTCGCTCATTTCCCCCTTTTCCACGGCCCGGATGTGCAGCTCGAGCAATGTGCCCTTGGCATCAGCACACGCAAGGGAGTAGCTTCGGCGGATGCCGTTATGTCCGATCACGTCGATGTACTGCCCTGCGACGAAATGAAAGTCGGCCGATGGTGGCAGTCTCAACCTGACTCGAACCACATCAGGCGCCAGACGGTTGATTTCACTGATTCGGCAGGGCCAGGTCCTGGGCACGGGCAATGCCAGACGGCTCAGATCCTCGACATCCAGCACCAGGTCCGTGTCAGCCGTTCGCGCGCAACTCAGGATCCATCCATCGCCCAGTTCCTGTCGGCTCAAGCCTGTTTCCTGCTGCAACGG
>JBILSK010000247.1:0-4310 GCA_044372165.1 Burkholderiaceae bacterium
ACGTGCGCTCAAGGCGCCTCGAGCGCCGGCACTGCCGGGATCCTGGCGAGCTGGCCGATCGGCTCATCGGCAAACAGCACCCGGATCGACAGGTCGCGGGCCTCTTTCCAGCGCTCCTGGCGCTGCACCCAGTGGCGAACGAACTCGGTCACTGTTTCGCGCGCGGCCTCGCGCTGGAATTCGATGTAGCTGGACGAGGCTGCCTTGGCGGCCAGCTCGCCGCTCAGCCCTTTCAGCAGCGCCTCGCGTTGCGCGGCGCCGGTGATCGGCGACCACAGCCCAGCCGAGAATTGAGACAGACGGGTCGTGTCGATGGCCACCGGCAATTGCGGCTTCACGATCGGTGCGATCACCAGGAAGGTCTTGTCGCGAATGGTCACCTTCCACTCGGGCGCCAGTTCGATCTGATAGGTGTAGACCGCCGGCACCTGGATCTGCGAGAGGGTCTGGCCCAGCGGCACGCCCAGGAAGCGGTGCTGCTGCGAGGCATCGAAGCGTTCGGGTGCACGGATGCGGCTCACGACCAGCATGCCGCCCGCGGTGCGCATCACCTGGATCTCGTCCAGGGGCGCGGCGCGCGAACTGATCGTGGTGGAGGAGGAGGCGCGGGTCAGGTACAGGTAGAGGTTGGCTGCCACGCTCAGCGCCAGCAGGGTCAGCAGCATGCCGTTCAGGATCCCGCCACGGTGCGGATGCACAGGACGACGTGAAGCAGGGTGCAGGGGAGGCGATCCGACGACAGGCACGAGAGGAGTCCCAGGGGGGCACGCGCGCAGGGCGCGGGAAAGGGGGGGCGAAGCCGAAGCCGAAGCCTGCCGGAAGGCGCACCGGGCGTGCAAGTCGAGGGGCTGGGGGCAGCACTCGAGCCGAGGGTACGTTAGCCTGAGGGACTTCCCGACATCCAGGCGGCGCATGAACCCCAAGATCAGCGAACTCATCGCCCGCATACGGGCGCTCGAGACCGAACTGGAAGATGAAGTGCGCGAGCGTCGCGCCCGTCTGCAGGCCGATTTCGAATCGCGCAAGGTGCGATTCGAGGCCGATGTGCTGGCCCAGCAGCGCCGCTTCAAGCAGGGGCTGCCGTCCTGGCTCGCGCAGTCCGACTGGCGCAATCTGCTGAGTGCGCCGGTGATCTACGGCATCTTTCCCGCCATCGTGCTGCTCGATCTCGCGATCACGTTGTATCAGTGGACGTGCTTTCCGCTGTACCGGATTCCGCGGGTGGCTCGCGCCGCGCACTTCGTCTATGACCGACACCACCTGGCGTACCTGAACATCGTGGAGAAGTTCAACTGCGCCTACTGCTCCTATGCCAGCGGGGTGGCGTCTTATCTGCGCGAGATCATCGGTCGCACCGAGCAGTACTGGTGTCCGATCAAGCATTCACGGCGCATGATGCAGGCCCATCCGTACTACCACCAGTTCAGCGACTACGGCGATGCGAGCCAGTATCGGGCCGAGCTCGAGCGGGTGCGCGAGGCCTTGAGCCGTCTGGACGATCAGCCGCACTGAGCTGCCGCACTGAGCTGCGCGAGCCCGTCTCGGACGGCCCGCGCGCGATGTGATTCGCAGCGGGAAGCGGCCACGCCTGCAGGCAGGCCGCCGCCCGCTTCACCCTCAGGCGCTGGCGGCCTCGAGTTCGCGTTGCCCACGCACCAGCCGGCCGGGCAGCGCGCCGGTGGCCTCGCCGTTCTTGTAGGTCACCACCCCCGAGACGATCGTGGCGACATAGCCCTCGGCGCCCTGATGCAGGCGACGTCCGCCCGCGGGCAGGTCATGGCGCACCGAGGGCACGTGCAGCTTCAGTCGATCGAAATCGATCAGGTTCAAGTCGGCCTTGTAGCCCACCGCAAGCCGGCCCCGGTCGTTCAGGCCGGCCAGTCGGGCCGGTTCGCTGGTCAGTGCGGCCACGGCCTGGGGCAGCGGGATGCGCTGCTCGGTGCTCGCGTCGCGCGCCCAGCGCGCCAGGAAGTAGGTCGGGAAGGAGGCGTCGCAGATCATTCCGTAGTGCGCACCGCCATCGGCCAAGCCGACCACTGTGTTCGGATGGCCCAGCATTTCGCGCACGGCATCCAGATTGCCGTCACGGTAATTGGCGCCGGGCAGATAGAAGATCGCTCGGCCCTCATCGGCCAGCAGCATGTCGTAGCTGAATTCCTCGATCGACTGGCTGGCCTCGCGGGCGAGCCGATCGAGCCGGTCGGTGAGCTTCGGCTCGTAGTTCACCTCGCCGTCCCAGGCGTAGGCGAACTGGAAGGACTTCACCGTCTTGATGTTGACCGGATTGGTGTCCTCGGCCTGCTCCGACAGCAGCTGGGCGCGGAACATCGGCTCCTTCATGCGGGCGACGCGCTCGGCGAGTGGCAGGTGGCTGATCGCCTTGTAGCTCGGGTGATAGGCGAAGGGGTGAAAGCTCAGCTGCAGGCCGTAGAACATGCCGACCGGGCGCGGCGCGACCTGGGCGCGCATCTCGAGCCCAGCGCCGGCGGCGTCGCTCAGATGGTCCAGGTGCTTGCGCCAGGCCGCAGGGTCACCCGCGGGCATCTGAATCAGCGAGTAGGACAGGGGCCGGCCGCAATGCTCGGCCACCCGACGCATCACGCCGAATTCGATGTCGGCATCGCCGGTGGGTGCAGGAATGATCTGGAACACGCCGGTACCGGCGTCCTTCAGCCCTTCGGCCAGGGCCGCCAGCTCGTCTTCTTCGGAGAACAGGCTCGGGGCCAGCTCGCCGGCCTTGGTCCGATGCAGCATGTTGCGCGAGGTCGTGACACCCAGTGCACCGGCGCGAATCGCCTCGGTGGTGAGCGCCTTCATCCGGGCCAGGTCCTCGGCCGTGGGCGCTTCCTGCGACCCCGCTCGCTCGCCCATCACATAGACCCTGAGCGCCGAATGGGGCAGCTGGGCGGCGATATCCATGTCGAACTGCCGGGATTCCAGCGCGTTCAGGTACTCGGGAAAGGTTTCCCAGTTCCAGGGCAGCCCCTCGGTCATCACCACTTCGGGCACATCCTCGACGCCCTCCATCAGCTTGACCAGGATGTCGCGCTGCTCGGGTTTGCAGGGCGCAAAGCCGACCCCGCAATTGCCCATCACCACCGAGGTCACGCCGTGGAAGGAGGACGGCGCCAGGCGGTTTTCCCAGGTGGACTGGCCGTCGAAGTGGGTGTGGACGTCGACGAAGCCGGGGGTGACCAGCAGGCCGCGGGCATCGAGCTCCTCGCGGGCCGTGCCGGTGACGGTGCCGATGGCGGCAATGCGCCCGTCCTTGAGCGCGATGTCGACGGTGCGGGCCGGATTGCCCAGACCGTCATGGACCGAGCCGCCGCGAATGATGAGATCGTAGTCCGCCATGGTGTCCTGTCTCCGTGTGATCTGCGTCGCCTGAAGCAGGCAACCAACGCAGCAGTGTAAAGCCCCTGCTGCCGCCTGGCGAACCGATCTTCCTGATCCCGGCAGGCGGTCGATCGCCGAGGACGAAATGGCGCCTGGAGACCGCGCCGAGCGCTGCGGCGCCGGTGCTACAGTGCCGCCGTGTCCGACATCCTTGCCAGCCTTGAACTTGCGTTCGGCCTCATCGCCGGCGCCGACCCCACGCTGGCGGGCATCGTTGCCCTGTCGCTTGAACTGGCCCTGGCGGCCACCGTGTTCGGCGCGCTGATCGGGCTGCCGTTGGGGGCCTTGATCGCAGTGGGCCGCTTTCGTGGCCGACGCACCCTCATCGTGGTGCTCAATGCCTTGCTGGGCTTGCCCAGCGTCGTGGTCGGGCTGGTGGTCTATCTGCTGCTGTCGCGCGCAGGGCCCCTGGGGAGTTTCGGGCTGCTGTTCACGCCGGGCGCGATCGTGGTGGCGCAGACGGTGCTGGTGGTGCCCATCGTCGCGGCGCTGGCCCGCCAGATCGGCGAGGATGCCTGGGCCGAGTACCAGGAGCCACTCACCTCGCTGGGCGTGTCGCGGCTGCGGGCGGTGCCGACCCTGCTGTGGGATACCCGCCATTCGCTGCTCACGGTCTTGCTGGCGGGCTTCGGACGCGCTGCGTCCGAGGTCGGCGCGGTGATGGTGGTGGGCGGCAACATCGACGGCGTCACCCGGGTGATGACCACGGCGATCGCCCTGGAAACCAGCAAGGGAGACCTGCCGCTGGCGCTCGCGCTGGGCCTGGTCCTGCTGACCGTGGTGCTGGGCGTCAATGCCTGTGCCTACCTGATCCGCGAGTGGAGCCTGGCGCGACATGGCTGAGTTCATGGCGACGCCTCATTCGGGTCGGGCACGGGACGACGAGCCTGCGCCCCTGTTGCAGGTGACCGGGT
>JBILSK010000248.1:0-4309 GCA_044372165.1 Burkholderiaceae bacterium
CACTGATGGATGCTGCACTGGATGCAGACCATCCGCGCCTGGGCGGCCAGCGTCCCAGCACCCTGTCGACCCGGTCGGCCCTGCGCATGAGCGCGCCCGACGGCGCGCCGCTCGCACTGATGGTCAACGTGATGCCGGCGACGCCGAGCGGACGTATCGAGCTCGAGTCGCAGGCCACCGCCGCACGCTGGGGCGAAGCACAGCGTCTGCCGGGCTTCGTGGCCAGCGGATCGGGTGGCCTGGCGCTGATTTCGCCCGCCTCCGACAAGCGCATTTCATCGACCCTGCTGGGTGCAGGCGGCCAGCCCGCCGACGCACCGGCCTTGCTGATGAATCCCCAGGATGCGGCGGGGCGCGGCCTGCAGGGCGCCCGGCGCGTCCGGGTCTACAACGCCCTGGGCGAGGTCGTGCTGCCCCTGCAGGTCACCGACGCCGTGCCACCTGGCGTGGTGTCCTCGGAGAAGGGCGCCTGGCTGGCCAGCAGTGCCACCGGCCAGACCATCAGTGCGCTGGTGAGCGCCGATGCACGTGCCGACCTCGCCGACGGTGCCTGCTTCAACGACACCCGCGTCGAGGTCGAAGCCGCCTGAACTCAGCGGCCCCCGGCTTTCATGCGATCGGCCATGTCTTCCGGGCGACCGTAGGGTCGCTCGCGTTCGTGCAGCAGCGACGCGGTCCGCGTGCGGTCGTCGCGGTCGGCCATCAACTGCTTGACGATGCGATTGGTGCCACGCGAATTCTTCAGGATCTCGGCGCCCAGTGACTCGATCTTCGCGTCGAGGTCGGCATCGGGCACGCAGTGATCGACCAGCCCGATGGCCTGCGCCTGCGTCGCACTGAGGCGGCGGCTGGTGAACATCAGTTCCTTGGCCGTGGCGCGCCCCACCCGCTCGGGCAGTCGCACCGACATGCCCCACACCGGCACCAGGCCCCATTGACCATGCGTGTCGCCCAGGCGGGTCGACTCGGCCGCCACCAGCAGATCGCAGGCCAGCGCCAGCTCGAGCCCGCCGGTGAAGCAGTGCCCATGCAGTCGTGCAATGGTGGGCTTGTTCAGCTGCTCCAGCGCGTCGATGGTCTCGGGCTCGAAGAAGCGGCTGGGGGCCGGTTCATGGGACGCGATGGCATCAAGATCGTGCCCGGCGCAAAACGAGCGTCCGGCTCCGGCCAGCACGACACAGCCCACCGACGCGTCCGTGCGAATGGCATCGAGGTGTGCACGCAGCTGCACGAACACGCCCGGCGTCAGCGCATTGAGCTTGGTCGGGCGATTGAGCGTGAGGGTGGTGAGTCCGGCACGGTCGGTGCGCAGGACGAGCGGTTCGGTCATGAAGCGTCTCCGGAATGCCGGCGGGAATGCGGCCTGCCGACAGCATAGGAGATCACTCCGCCTTCACACCAGCCGTGCGAATCATTTGCTGCCATCGGGCAGGGTCGGGCTGCCGTGCTTCGATGCGGTGTCAGCCGAGGTGCTGGCACCGGGTTCGACAGCCTGATTTCAGCCGTCACATCGCTGCGACGGGCATCCTGCGCACCCTGCGCGCGACGCAGTTCCTGAAGCAGCGCGATCGGTTTTCAGGGCGCGATTGGGCGTGACGAAAGTGCTGTGAAGCGGGCCGGTCGATGGACAACACTTGCTCATGGCCTCTCTTCGCTTCATCCAAGTTTCCAGCGCCCCGGTACGCGCTTCGTCTGCCTGGTCCGACTTCCATCACGCCCTGGGCAAGGTCGTTCAGGGCTTGCAGGACGGGCAGACCCTGGTGGTCTCGGTGTCGGGCAGCAATCGTTTCGTGCGCTTCGGCGCCCGAAACGGCGGCACCCTGCGGGTCGAAACCCCCGGGAATTCCTTCCTGCGCCAGGGCGATCGGCTCGATGACGGGCAGCTGGCTGCGCTCTTCGAGCTGGGCTGGCACGCCCCCGCCGATATTGCGGAACTGTGCGGCCCGGCCGAACGATCGGCTCAGCTGAGCCCGCTGTTCAGCGTCGACCTGCCAGCCTTCGATTCGCGTGCCTCGGCCACGGAGCTGGCCCTGCAGACCTTCATCGAGGTGATCCGTGTTCCCTATCCATCGATGCTGCGCTACCAGGCCTTCGACGCCGAACACGGCGATCTGGTCTTCCCCGACCTGGGGCTCAAGCGGGGCGGCCAGGCGGCGCCAGGCGAGTCGATCATCGAACTGCGCAAGCGGTTGGTCTCGACGCTGATCGAAGTCACCGGCATGACCGGCCTGGCGCCCGACGCCGACGGCGACATCGAAGTGCACTTCGGGCCGATCCCGGTGTTCGTGCGCATCGAAGGGTCGGACCCGATGATCCGCATCCATTCGCCGCTGTTGCTGGACATCGCCCCGTCCGTGGGCCTGTACAAGATGCTCAACAGCCTCAATGTGGAGGCCGGGCCGATTCGCTGGTTCCATCGCAAGGGCGTGGTGGCGGGCTGCGTGGAGCTGCCCGCCCTGCCCTACAGCGCGGACCATGTCAGCGCCGCGCTCAACCGCTTCTGTCATCAGTGCGACACGCTGCTGCCCACACTGCAGGCCGAGCTCGGTGGACGTCCCCTGATCGGCACCCCGCCCCCTCAGACGGTGCTGCACTGACCCGGGGACATCGCTCACGACAGCGCCCGCCGGCCACCGGCATCACGCTCGCCTCGCGCCTGGCGCCTCACCACTTTTCGACCCAGGGTCGCAGCACCACCTCGAATGCCCAGGTCGAGCGATGCTGCCGATGCAACTGCAGATAGGTTTCCGCGATCCGATCCGGGTCGGCCATGTTGTCGTCGACGCTCGTGCCGGCCCGTTGATGCGCGCGTGTGCCATCGTCGCGGGTCCAGCCGATCGCCGCGTCGATCGGGACATTGGCGACATGAATGCCCTGCGGCATCAGTTCGCGAGCCATGCTCTCGGCCAGGCCGGTCTTGGCATGACAGGCCATCGCGAACGCTGCACTCGACGGGAAGCCTTTCAGGGAGGCGCTCGCGTTGGTGAAGATGATCGTCCCCTTGACGCCCTGCTCATTCGGGGTGTTGTCGCGCAGCAGCCTCGCGGCCTGCTGACCGACCAGAAACGCGCTGAACGCCGCGTTGTGCAGCGTCTCCAGGACCATGGCCGGCTCGGCCTCGAGCAGGTTCTTTCGAAAGATGCCCGGTACGCGACCATCGATGTTGTGCACCACGAGTCGAGGCACGCCCACCTCCCGGACCACCGACTCGAAGAGCGCGGCAACCGACTGCGGCGCGCTCGCATCGCACGGATAGCACCGCACGCCATGCGTGCTCGCAAGTTCGGTGAGCACCGGCTTGTGCGGATCACGCGCCGCCACCGCCACGCGCATGCCGGACTGGGCAAACAATCGTGCACAACTGGCGCTGATGCCCGGGCCGCCGCCCACGATCAAGGCGACCTCCCGATCGGTCTGCGTGGCGTCCATCCTGTGCTCCTCGTTCATGACAGGTCTGCCTTGCCCGCGTGGCCGAGTTCGAGCAGCCGATCCCGCACCGTCCGCAACATCGCGTCGGAGCGCTTCGGATCAATCTGCACGCGCGCCAGCAGCAGCGCTCCCACCATCGCACTGACTGCCAGCAACGCATCGCCATCATCCCCGGAGGGCAGCGCGGCGCCTGTCTCGGCAATGAATTCCTCGATGTGACGAGACATCACGGCGCGTGAGGCCTCCTCGGCGCGTGCCACATCCGAGGCCAGGGCGACGACCGCACACCCGGTGGTGCGGGCGTCGCGGTGCGAGCGGCTGAGAAAGCGCCGCACCGTGGTCTCGAAACTGCGCGGGCGCCCTTCCGATCCGTCCTGGGCCAACCGAGCCTTGCGACCGTCGATCAGGGCTCGCTCCAGCGCCAGCGCCAGCAGTTCGGCCCGTGATTCGAAGTGGTTGTAGAACCCGCCGTGGGTCAGGCCGGCGCTGCGCATCAGCTTGCCGACGCTGATCGACTCCAGGCCAGTGTCGCGCACCTGATCGGCGGCTTCACTGAGGATTCGCTCCCGGCTTTGCGCCTTGTCGGCCTGTGAATGGCCCATGTCGCGCTCTCCAAGACTGTGTGTTGACGCGCAGGATTGTATTCAACATACTCCTGCATGTCGATCATCATTCAGGTGACGGTCGATCATCATTGTGGGAGCGCACCGAAGCACCGCGGTGTGCCGGACACCCGGAGATCCCTCTTGCCGCGCGCTTCCGGACCCTTGCCGAGCACCCCGCGATGCGGGCGCTGACCCATCACAACCTTGAGGAATAGAGATTCATGGCAGATCGAAAGGCAGTTCTGGTGATCGGCGCCGGTGATGCAACCGGTGGC
>JBILSK010000249.1:0-4275 GCA_044372165.1 Burkholderiaceae bacterium
GCGGGCGCGTTTTCGGGGGTTTCGCGAGGCCGGGGTGAACCGCCTGTCGCTGGGCGTGCAGAGTTTCGACGATCGCGCACTGGTCGCGATCGGCCGCGTACACGATCGCCAGCAGGCGCTGGCTGCAGCGGCCAGCGCGGCCGAGGACTTTCCGACCTTCAATCTCGACTTGATGTATGCCCTGCCCGGGCAGACCCTGGCGGGACTGCGCGACGATCTGACGCAGGCGCTCGCCTTCAACCCGCCGCATCTGTCCTGCTATCACCTGACGCTCGAACCGAACACGCTGTTTGCTCACCGTCCGCCCGCCGGTCTGCCCTCGGATGACGACGCAGCGACCATGCAGGAGGAAATTGAAGGTCTCATGGCCGATGCCGGCCTGCAGCGCTATGAGGTCTCCGCCTGGGCGCGCACCGGTCACCGCTCGCGCCACAACCTGAACTACTGGACCTTCGGCGACTACCTGGGCATCGGGGCGGGCGCCCACGGCAAGCTGTCGTTTCACGACCGCATCGTGCGCCAGGCGCGATTCCGCCACCCGACCCGCTACATGGCGGCGGCCTTGTCGGGCAACGCGGTGGAAGAAGAGCGCGAACTGCGGACCGCCGATCTGCCGTTCGAGTTCATGCTCAACGCCTTGCGCCTGGTGGACGGCGTGCCGAGCGCTTTGCTGTCCGAGCGTACAACAGTGTCTCTCGCGGCGCTCTCCCGCGAACTCGCACAGGCCGTCCAGCGGGGCCTGCTCGACCCGGATCCGACCCGTCTGCGCGCAACGCCGCTCGGCATGCGGTTCCTGAATGACCTTCAAGCCCTGTTCCTGGACGGGGCGTGAGCCGCCAGGGCCGGGCCGGCCGAGCGCACAACAAGAGTGCATATCCACTCGATCGCACCATATTGAGGCGCACTTGTATGGTGCGCGAGTGCGGTGCAGGCGCTTCGAGGCGAGCAATCCACGGCGCCCGAAGTCAGCCAGCTCGATGGCACGAATCCTGCTGAGTTGCCGGCTTGAGGGAAAACTCCCACAATCCCGCGTCGCACCATTTCGCGCATTGCCTGCCCCCTCGTCATCCACTGGAGAAAGCACTGATGACCACCGCCAAGGACGTGATGAAAAAGATCGCGGACAACGAAGTCAAGTTCGTTGATTTCCGCTTTACCGACACCAAAGGCAAGGAGCAGCACGTCTCGGTGCCGCTGTCACACTTCGACGAAGACAAATTCATCTCCGGCCACGCCTTCGATGGTTCGTCGATTGCCGGGTGGAAGGGCATCGAAGCCTCGGACATGCTGCTGATGCCGGATCCGGCCACGGCCAACATGGATCCGTTCCGCGAAGAGTCCACGCTGATTCTGAGCTGCGACGTCGTCGAGCCGTCCGATGGCAAGGGCTATGACCGTGACCCGCGTTCGCTCGCCAAGCGAGCCGAGGCGTATCTCAAGTCCACCGGCATTGGTGATACCGCCTATTTCGGCCCTGAACCCGAATTCTTCATCTTCGACTCGGTGACCTGGGCCGTCGACATGTCCGGTTGCTTCGTGAAGATCAATTCCGAAGAGGCCTCCTGGTCGACCGGCCGCGAGTTCGAAGGCGGCAACCTGGCCCACCGGCCGGCGGTCAAGGGCGGCTACTTCCCCGTGCCCCCGGTCGATTCCTTCCAGGACATGCGATCGGAAATGTGCATGATCCTCGAGCAGATGGGCGTGCCGGTCGAGGTCCATCACCATGAGGTGGCAGGCGCCGGCCAGAACGAGATCGGCACCAAGTTCAGCACCCTGGTGCAGCGTGCCGACTGGACCCAGATCATCAAGTACGTGGTGCAGAACGTGGCGCACAGCTACGGCAAGACTGCGACCTTCATGCCCAAGCCCATCGTCGGTGACAACGGCTCCGGCATGCACGTTCACCAGTCGATCTGGAAGGACGGCGCCAACCTGTTTGCCGGCGACAAGTACGCCGGCCTGTCCGACTTCGCGCTGTACTACATTGGCGGCATCATCAAGCACGCACGTGCCCTGAATGCGATCACCAACCCGGGCACAAACTCCTACAAGCGTCTGGTTCCCGGCTTCGAAGCGCCGGTGAAGCTGGCCTACTCGGCTCGCAATCGCTCGGCCTCGATCCGCATCCCGTACGTGAGCAATCCCAAGGGTCGCCGCATCGAGGTTCGCTTCCCGGACCCCACCGCGAACCCCTACCTGGCCTTCTCGGCCATGATGATGGCCGGACTGGACGGTGTTCAGAACAAGATCCATCCGGGTGAAGCCGCCGACAAGAACCTGTACGACCTGCCGCCCGAAGAAGATCGCAAGATCCCGACGGTCTGCTCGTCGCTCGACATGGCGCTCGACTACCTGGACCGCGACCGCGAGTTCCTGACCCGCGGTGGCGTGTTCAGTGATTCGATGATCGACGCCTACATCGAGCTCAAGATGGAAGAAGTCACCCGCTTCCGGATGACCACCCATCCGGTCGAGTTCGACATGTACTACTCGCTCTGATCGATTGATTCGACCAGACAGAACGGTTCGGATTCCACGGTGAATCCGGGCCGACGGAAGGGGCGGGCGACCGCCCCTTTTTGCTCTAAACTCGACCGATGTCCTGCCTGACCGACCCTTTTCGTCGCGTGGCCAGCCCGGTCGCTGTGATGGCGCTGGTGCTCCTGGCCACCGGTTCCGCCCATGCACAGATTTACCGGTGCGAGGAAAGCGGCAGTGTCACCTACACCAATACGCCCGGATCGAACCCCGGCTGCAAGGCGGTCTCCCCGGCGATCACCACGATCCCGTCGCCGGCACGGGCGCCTGCGGTGCCTGCGGCTGCGCCGCCCCGGCCTGCCGCTTCGTCCGCGCTGCCTGCAGGTTCGTCTGCATCGGCGGCTGCAAAGCCTCCCGGTGCGCCGGGCGCGCCCATGGCGTCGCCTGCAGCATTTCCTCGGGTGGACACCTCGTCGCAGAAATCTCGAGACCTCGATCGCCGCCGCATCCTCGAGGACGAATTGCGCAAGGAAGAAACCCGCTACCTCGAGTTGCGCGCCGAGTTCAACTCGGGCGAACCCGAACGGCGCCCCGAGGACCGCACGCCCCAGAAATACACCGACCGCGTGCAGAAGCTGCGTGACGATCTCGCCCGCTCCGAAAGCGCCATGGGTTCGCTGCGACGCGAACTGGCCGCCCTGCGCGACTGATTCTTCCGCACGCGTTGCCGACCGGGGTCGGCGATGACTGCCCCCTCAAGCCCTTCGGGCCCGTCCAGCCGCTCGGCCGAGCGGCGTCAGCACCTCGAATCGAGATTGGCCGGCCTGGACCTTCTGGCCTGCGCCGTTGTGGTGCTCGATGCACACGGCCGGGTCAATTTCATGAATCTGGCCGCCGAGCAGTTGCTCGAACTGCCCCTGCGCGTGGTCGAAGGCACGGTCTTCGCGCGGCAATTCGTCAACGGCCAGCCCATCGACCATCTGCTGCAGGAGGCGCTGGCCAATGTCTTCGAGCAAAAGCGTCTGGACATCACCCTGGAGCGGGCGGGCCGCGATGCGTTGGCGGTGCATTGCGTGGCCGTGGTGCCCGAGAGCCAGGTCGGTGCGCTGCTGCTCGAGTTTCGCCTCATCGATCAGCGTATCCGGTTTGATCGGGAAGCCAGGATGCTCGAGTCGGTCCGCGTCAATCGCGAGCTGATCCGCAATCTCGCCCACGAGATCAAGAACCCCCTGGGTGGCATTCGAGGGGCTGCCCAGCTGCTCGAGGCCGACGTGAGCGGCACGCCGCTGCGCGAGTACACCCAGGTCATCATCAAGGAAGCCGACCGGCTTCAGACCCTGGTGGACAGGCTGCTCGAGCCGCATCGACATCCTCGCCAGGTGGGCGATGTCAACATCCACGAAGTGCTTGAGCATGTTCGCGCGGTCGTACTGGCCGAGTACCCCAGCGGCCTGCAGATCGACCGCGACTACGACGCCAGCCTGCCGGATTTTCGGGGTGACAAGGCGCAGCTGATCCAGGTGATGCTGAATCTGGTGCGTAATGCGGCCCAAGCTTTGGCCGGTCAGGGCCGCATCCTGCTCACCACTCGGATTGCCCGTCAGATGACCATCAACGGTCAACGCTATCGCCTGGCACTGGATTTGCATGTGGTGGATGACGGCCCGGGTGTTCTGGAAGAAATCCGTGATCGGATCTTCTATCCATTGGTCTCGGGCCGTGAGGGGGGCAGCGGCCTGGGGCTCACGCTGGCGCAGACCTTCGTGCATCAGCACGATGGCCTGATCAGTTGCGAGA
>JBILSK010000250.1:0-4263 GCA_044372165.1 Burkholderiaceae bacterium
GCATGTGTACAACCCCGGCAACATCTGGTTCGAGACCGCCGAGGCCTATGCAAAGGCGGTCGAGTCCAGGTCGGGCGGCAAGGTGAAGATCCAGATCGCGCCAAGCGGCTCCACCGGTGACTGGCCGGCGTCCATCGAAGGCCTGAAGATCGGCACCAACGATATCGTGCTGCAGTCCATCGGCACGCTCGACCGCTACAACTCGCTGCCGGGTCTCGAGGCCTATCCCTATCTCATTCGCGACATCGACCACTTCAAGAAGGTCTACTTCGGACCGCTCGGTGCCGAGTTCATGGAGGAAGTCGCCAGGAAGAGCTCGTTCCGGATCATTGGCGCGGGCTATCGCGGCGCGCGCTGGCTGACCTCGAACAAGCCGGTCAAGACGGTCGACGATATCAAGGGCCTGAAGCTGCGTGTGCCGCCGCTGAAAATGTACCGGATGACCTGGGACCTGCTGGGCGCAAGCCCGGTGCCCATGGGCGTGTCCGAACTCTTCACCTCGATGCAGCAAGGCGTGGTCGACGGTCAGGAAAACCCGCTCGAGTTCATCGACAACTTCAAGTTCAACGAAGTCCAGAAATACGCCATTGATACCCGGCACATCATCGGCGCCATGACCTGGATCTTCTCGGATGCGCGCTTCAAGAAGCTGCCTCCCGACGTGCAAAGGCTGCTGAAGGACGAGGGCGACCGCGTGATGCTCGAGGCCAGCGACCGGATGGTCGCGATGGAAAGCAGCCTGCGCGACAAGCTCTCCAAGGCGGGCATGCAGTTTGGTGACATCGATCGTGAAGCGGTGCGCAGCCGCCTTGGCGGCATCGCCAAGGAGTTCCCGGACCTTGCCCCCTGGGCGGCCAGGTTCGCGGCCGTCAAGTGACCCGGGCAACCGGCGAGAGTGTCGGCGGCACGCCTTCGGGCGTGTCAGCCGGCGGGCTCGGCAAGACACGCCCGCCCAATGCCTTCATTGCCCTGGCCATGCACATCGAGCGAGCGCTCGACGCCATCCTGGGCGTCATGCTGCTGGCGGTTGCGCTCACCTTGTTCTACCAGGTGTTCGGGCGCTATGTGATCGGACGCGCGCCGGCCTGGACGGAGGAGCTTGCGCGGATGCTGGTCGCCTGGATGGCCATGCTGGGCACCGGCGCCTGCCTGCGCAGTGGTGGCCATGTGGCGGTGGGTGCGCTGGTCAATGCCGTGCCCCCGCGGGTGCGCACGGTGCTGCTGGCCATTCGTGACATGGCGGTCATGGCCACGGCCGGCGTGCTGACCTGGGCCGGCGCGCGTTTTGCCATGCTCAATGCCGACCAGGATTCCGCGGCGCTGGAAATGTCCATGGCGATCCCGTATTCGGCGATGGCTGTTGGTGCGGTGCTGATGGCCCTGGTGCTTGCGCTGGCGCGACTGGGCGGCCAGACGCCGGCCGTCGAGTCGATATTGCCGACGGAGTGATTCCCCGATGACGATGCTTGGCGTGTTGGCGATCTCGCTGGCCGGCCTGCTGTTGCTGGCCGTGCCGGTCGGCTTTGCCCTGGTGCTGTCGGCAACCATTTCGGTGCTGTTCGTGGGCGGCATCGACCTGATGATCGTGCCGCAACAGGTCTATCAGGGCCTGGACAGCTTCTTGTTGCTGGCAATCCCGCTCTTTTTGCTGGCTGGCGAGCTGATGTCGCTTGGCGGCATGACCGACCGCCTGCTGGGCTTCAGCAATGCGCTGTTCGGCCGGTTTCGCGGCGGGCTGGCCATGAGCAATGTGGCCTCGGCCATGCTGATGTCGGGCATCTCGGGATCGGCCATCGCCGATACCTCGGCGCTGGGCAAGGTGCTGATTCCGTCCATGATCAAGGCCGGCTACGGGCGGGGGTTTTCCGCAGCCTTGACTGCGGCGGCCAATGTGGTGGGCCCGATCATTCCGCCGTCGATCACCTTCTTGCTGATCGGCGTGCTGACCGGTCTGTCACCGCTGAAGCTGTTCATTTCGGCGATCGTGCCGGGCCTGCTCTATGCGGCGGCTATGATGCTGGTGGCAGTGGCGATCAGCCGCAAGCGCGGCTATCCGACCGCCGAGGCGGTGGGACTGGCCGGGATCCTTCAGTCCTTCCGGCGGGCCATCTGGGCGCTCATGATGCCGGTGCTGCTGGTTGGCGGCATTCGCCTGGGCGTGTTCAACGTGACCGAAGCGTCGGCGGTCGCCGTTGCCTATGCGCTGTTCGTCGGGCTGTTCGTGCACCGGGAACTGAGCTTGCCAAAGCTGTGGCAGGCGCTGATTGGCTCGGCGCGCGCCACCGCGGTCGTGATGATCATTTTGGGCGGCGCGCAGGTCATTTCATGGTTTCTGGCCTACGAGCAGGCGCCGCAGCGTATTGCCGAATGGATGGTCGGCTCGATTGGCAGCCCTCTGTTGTTCTTGCTGGTGGTCAATGTGCTGCTGCTGCTCATTGGCACCTTCATGGAAAACGGCCCAGCGCTGGTGCTGCTGTGCCCGGTGCTGTATCCGGTGGCGGCCAAATTTGGCATCGACCCCTACCACTTCTCGATGATTGTCGGCATCAATCTGTTGATTGGCCTGATCACGCCACCGGTAGCCATCAGCCTGTCGATTGGCGCCCTGATTGCGCACGCGCCATCGGACGAAGTCAACCGCGAGGTGCTGCCCTTTCTGGCCGCGGCTATCGGGGTGGTGATGCTGGTCACCTTCGTGCCGGCCGTTTCGCTGTGGCTGCCAGCGCTGGTCGGCGGGCGCTGAGGGGAGAGGCATTTCAATCGCACTTCCAAGGCTGGCCGCAGGGGCAGCAAGCGCCATGGGCAGGGGCTGCACGGCGCGCAGGCGCCCATTCGGACGCATCCGGGTGTGAACGCTGCGGGCTTCAGCCCCGGCTTGATGCAGCGCTGAGCGGATCGCTCAGACCGAAGTGTTCCTGGAGCATTGTTTCGGCTGTGATCAGCGCCCCTTCAGCCCATCCCTGCAACTGCTGCGACCAGGCCTCGCCGCAGATATAGACTGGCAAATCTGCGCGCGGCTTGATCATCCGGGCGCTGACCTCGCGGCTTTTCGAGCCGACATTCCAGAAGTGCGCACCGCCTCCGTACGGGTCGCTTGCCCAGTTCATGAGTGCGGCTGCATAGGGCTGCGGGACATCTCCGGGCTTGAAACCATGGATTTCCAGCAGTTGCCGATGCGCCTCGTCGACCATTTTCCGAGGCACCGAGTAGGCGGACCACTCCGGCATTTCACCTTCGCTCAGGGCGCGATCGATAAAGCGCTCGGCGCGCGAAAAGCCGTCATCAAGCTGATCCCAGTACTCAAGATCGAGGCCGTCGTCGTAGACCATCATGACGCCGCGATGGTTCTTCGAATCCTTGTGCCAGTAGTACACCTGCCGAATGGGTAAATCGGTAATGGACTTGCCGGAGGCATCAGCGCCCACCACCGATTCCCACCAGCAGGTCTCGTAGCACAGACCGATCTTGAGGAGGGGAATCGGTGTGACCGATTCAAGAAGCTTGCGAAACCATGAGTGCTCGCGTGCCAGGAGCGGGCCGGTCTGGTCAAGCAATTCGAGGGACCGCCTGGGCATCGCCAGGATGAGCTGCCGGGCCAGGTAGCTGGTTTCGTGCTCTTCGTAGGTGACGGTGAACCGCACGCCGGGCGTGCCGTCTGGCAGCGTGGCCGCCTCGAAGTTCCTCAGTCTTGCTTCGAAGTCGATGCGACCGCCCAGCTCACGGTAGCGCTGGGCAATCATCACGGGGATGGCATTGAACCCTTCCAGCACCTTGAAGTGCGGAATGTCACCAGCGAAGTCGGCCAGGTTCCAGGGGAAACCGTCGGCTGCGTTCCAGGTGTAAAGAATGCTGTTGTAGCCGCTGCCCTCTTCGGCCAGGCGCGTGGCTTCCCGGCTCAGCGTCCGAAGCAGCAGGTAATGGATCGGAATTTCATGCAGCGGCGTACCCTCGAAGTCGCCTTGCTCGCCCACCTGACGCCATTGCGCCTCGGTGATGGCGCCGATGTTCTGCATGCTGAGCTCAATCCCCAGCACCTTCCGGAAGGCGGGGCCCAGCGCACGGACTGCGGCCAGCCCAGTCAGGTTATCAAGCGCTGTCGGGTCGCGTTCATCTGGTGCCACTGCATACGGCAGCTTGGTCCAGTCGGTGAGATCGCGACGCCTCAGCAGCTTGCCGCGAAGGTAAGCCATATTGTCAAGCTGGCCGTTGGGCAGCGGCCCGGTTTTGAGCCCCAGGAGCTCGATCAGTCTGCTCACCAAACGG
>JBILSK010000251.1:0-4258 GCA_044372165.1 Burkholderiaceae bacterium
CGCGCAGATGCACTACAAGCGACTGGGCAGTCTGCTGGGTCCCCAGGAACTGAACCTGCCGCAGGCCCGCTACCTCTTCCTGGTGTACTTCGAGCTGCTGGTGGACGAGGAATGGCGACAGCGCAACAGCATGCGCAGCCCGGCCGTGGACGCCGCGTTGGCGGACCTCGCCCGTGAAGTGACCCGAGTCACCCCCTCACTGCCCGGTCCAGCCGCCTCGCATCTGCAGTCAGTCATCTCGGACATCAGCCGTCTGCGGGAGACCAAGGCGAGCCTCAGTGCCCATGCGATGAACGGGCCGGCCTGGCTCACCGTGGCACTGCTGTTTCTGGTCAGCACGGTGTCACTGACCCTGGTGCACATTGATCGACCCCCTGCTGCGAAGCTGCTGCTCACCGTGTTTCTGATCGCCACCAGCTTCTGCTTCCTGCATGTGACCATCCTGCAGGACCCGTTCCGTGGCTTCGAGGTCCACAAGACCAACACCTGGCCGGGCTATGTCTTCAAGCAATCTCCTTGATGACACTGCCGCGCTGACCGACCCTTGCGCCGGTGGGCCTGCAGCTCAGGCCCGCGCCGCCCGTGCCTCTTCGCGCAGCCGCTTCGACTCATCCAGCAGGTACTGCTGATAGTCGTCCAGGTCACCATCGAAGGGCGAGATTACCCCGCGTCCGACCAGCCAGAACTCGTCGCACACGCTGCGCAGCAAGGCCCGGTCGTGACTCACCAGCATCAGGGTGCCCTCGAAGCGGTTCAGTGCCATGGCCAGGGCTTCGCGCGTGACCAGGTCCAGGTGATTGGTCGGCTCGTCCATCAGCAGCAGGTTGGGCCGTTGCCAGACCATCATCGCCAGCACCAGTCGCGCCTTCTCGCCGCCGCTCATGGTGCCCACGGCCTGGCGCACCATGTCACCACTGAAGTTGAAACTGCCCAGGAACGCCCGCAGCGCCTGCTCGCCACTGGGCTCGCGTGAGGCGCCCCCCGCGTCGCGCGCCAGACGCACCATGTGCTGCAAGGGGTTGTCCTCGGGGCGCAGCACATCGAGCTCCTGCTGCGCGAAGTAGCCGATGCTGAGTCCCTTGCCCTCGGTGATCGTGCCGCGCAAGGCCGCCAGGTCACGCGCAATGGTCTTGACCAGGGTCGACTTGCCCTGGCCATTGGCCCCCAGGATGCCGATGCGCTGGCCGGCCATGACCGACCGATTGACCTTGCGCACGATGGGCAGCGGCTTGCCATCGACCACATAGCCGAACTCGGCGTCGGAGATCGACAGCATCGGATTGGGCAGGTTGAGCGGCTCGCGAAACTCGAAGGTGAATTCGGCGTCGGCCAGCATCGGCGCGACCTTCTCCATCTTTTCGATGGCCTTGACGCGGCTTTGCGCCTGCTTGGCCTTGCTGGCCTTGGCCTTGAAGCGGTCGATGAACTTCTGCAGATGGGCGATACGCTCCTGCTGCTTCGCAAACGCAGCCTGCTGCTGCAGCATCTGCTCCGAACGCATCTCCTCGAAGCGGCTGTAGTTGCCGCCGTAGCGCGTGAGCTGGGCGTTGTCGATGTGCATCGTCACCGCGGTGACCGCATCGAGGAACTCGCGATCGTGGCTGATGACAATCATGGTGCCGGCATAGGTCTTCAGCCAGGCCTCCAGCCAGACCAGGGCATCGAGGTCGAGGTGGTTGGTCGGCTCGTCCAGCAACAGCAGATCGCTGGGGCACATGAGCGCGCGCGCCAGCTGCAGACGCATGCGCCAGCCGCCCGAGAAGCTGTCGACCGGGCTGTCGAGTTCCTCGGGCCCGAAGCCCAGTCCGAGGATCAGTGCCTGCGCGCGGGCCGGCGCATCGTGCTCGCCCGCATCGGCCAGATCCACGTAGGCCTGGGCGATCGCCATGCCGGTGGCCTCGTCGTCGGGATCTTCGGCGAATGCCACCTCGGCCAGCACCAGGGCGTCGCGCAGAGCCGCCAGTCGGGTGTCGCCCCCGATGACGAAGTCGGTGGCCGATTCCGAGGTCTCCGGCATGTCCTGGGCGACCTGCGCCAGGCGCCACTGCTTCGGATACGAGAAATCCCCCGAATCCTCGTGCAGCGAGCCATTGAGCAGGCCGAACAAGGTCGACTTGCCCGCCCCGTTGCGACCGACCAGCCCGACCTTCTCGCCGGGCGCAATGGTGACCGAGACACGGTCGAGCAGGACCCTGGCGCTGCGGCGAAGGACGAGATTCCTGAGTGTGATCAAAAGGGCGGCGCTCCGGCGCAATGAACGAGGAAGGGGCCGCATTATCTGCTCTTCGTCACCCGGGCCGCTCCGATCACCCATCGACGGCGCAAATCCACCCCGCAAACCGATTAGGCTCGGCGCGTGAACATCCCCCTTCCCGCCCTGCCTGCTGCTGCCAAGCCGGCCCCGCGTGGGCTACGCCCGATCGATCTCACCGCGGCAGTCGTCCTCCTCGGCATCCTCTACGCCAGCCTGGTTCGCGGCATACGCATGGACTGCAGTCGGTTCGCGTCGACGGTGCTGCGCGAAAGCCAGTTGGTCTCCGGCACGGATGTCTTCGGCAACCTGCTGGCCTATGCCCTGCTTGCGGCCTGCCTGGCCCTCTCATGGCAACAGCGACGCGCCGCCCAGGCCAACGCGCCCAGGTCGTCGCACCTCACCGGTCTGTGGGTCGTGCTGGCCTGCGTCGGACTGTCGATATTGATGGAGGCCGCCCAGGCCTGCCTGCCCCATCGCACCTCCTCCGCGGTCGATGTGTTGTCCAACGGGGCCGGTGCAGCGTTCGGCTGGACCCTCACCACCTGGCTCGGACCAGGCCTGAGGCGGCTGTTCGCGCGCTGGGGCGATCCCGGCACGCTCACCGTGCTCATGGTGGCCGGCGCCTGCTATGCCTTGTCCCACTATGCAGTCTGGCTGCCACGCCTGGATCTCGCCGCCGTCACCGGCAATCTGCGGGAGATCCAGGCAGCCCTGGACAGTGCTCCCTGGAGGGTTTCGCGTCTGCTGCGCTACGGGCTGCAGTTTCTCGCGCTCGGCCTGTCCTTCGCCTTGCCGATCAAGTCGGTCGGTGCGCGGCTGGTCGCGATCGCCGCGGCACTCTTCGTCGCCCTGCCGCTCAGCCTGATCGTGCCGAATCCCCAGGTGCCTGCCGAGGCCTGGGTGAGCATTCCGGTGGCCGCGGTTGCAGCAGGCGTGCTGGCGACCTCTGCGAACCGCAGCGTGCTGGCGGTCATCGTCGTGGTCGCGGCGCTCACTGCCGTCGCGATCTACGAACTGCAAGCCGCCGCAGGCACTGCCCAGGCTTTTCACTGGAGCGTGCTGGCGCTGCAGGGCAATCCGGTGACCGGTGTTCGCATCACGGCACTCTATGCCTGGTTCACGCTGACGGTGATGGTCGCCGGCACCACGCTGATCCCTCGCCCCTTGCTCTGGGAGCTGCTGGCCGTGGCGGTGCTGGCCCTGCTGGAAGTCCTGCAGACCACGGTTCCTGGCCGGATTCCCGACCTCTCGGCGCCAGTCACCGCGCTGGCGGCGGCCGCCTTTGCCTGGGGACTGATGCCTCGCAGGAACACGCAGCGGGTCGGCAGCAGTCCACGATCAGCCTGACACGCCGAGCGCTCGATCCAGCTCGGCGCGGTAACCCCACTGAGCAGGAAAGCGCTCGAGCGCCTGCTCGCGAAGCTCGAACGCTGCCTCGCGATCTCCATGGCTGACCAGCGCCTCGATCACCATCCCATACCAGTGCGGCACCGTCGGCAACAGGCTGATCGCACGCTGACCTTCTCGCACCGCCGATAGCCGGTCACCGCGCCGCCGGGCCTGCAGGCAACGCTCGGCACACATCTGCGCCACGGTCGCGGCAGGCGCATCATCGCGCGTCCTGCTCGCCTCCTGCTCTGCCCATTCGGTCCAGCCGATCGCCTCGAGCTGCTGCACCAGCGCCACGCGCAGATCGTCATGGTCCCCGATCAGGCGATCGAGGCGGTCCATGCAGTCCGTGGCGGCCTCGCCATCGCCCTGGAAGCGATGCAATACCGCCTCAGCCAGCAGCACGGTTTCAGGGCGCTGGTGGCGTGACAGGGCAGAAAGGTCCTGATCGACCCGTCCGGGATTCGCCGGGGCACATCGGGTGTCGCGCACGCGGCCTGCCGACAGTGTCCACTCGGCACGCCCTGCCATCCAGCGTCCTGCCAACCCCCTTGAAATCGGCTGCCACAGCCGCCACGGCCACGCAGACTGCGCCACCCGCAGCACCCACTCGGC